>CALAHL010000614.1 GCA_937891725.1 uncultured Rhodospirillaceae bacterium
GTCCGCGCATTTCATGTCCTCTCCGTGGACGCAGACTCAATCCGAGCCCGCTTTAAATTTTCACATTTGTCTCGAAACCGCTGCAACCATGTCTTCAGGCCGCACTTTTCAAACGAACTTTTGATCGACCTTGCCAAGGTATCGCATTTCGGCGGTCAACGCGACGTATATAAGCGCCCAAGCTTATGACAGAGCATAAATATCAACTGGGTAAAAGCAAGGCGTGATGTGACCTCGCGCAGATTATTTGACAATTTGTGTCACTGCATTCGATCAAACATCGATCGCGTCACCGGACAGATCTCCGCAGAACGGAGCGCTCAAGGGCGGGGGCGCAGAAATCTGGGAGGCGACGGGATATTGATGCGGGGATCGTCATCCAGCTCCCGCCAATCCCGGGCCGTACCGCGCAACAACTGAGATTTCAGGCGTTTGGCCCGTCGTCCGGCATCGGAGTCGATGCGTGTTCTTTGCCACCCCGGCAGGGCGTTGAAGGCGGCCGATGCGGTGCGGAGATCCGCTTCCCGGCCGGACCGAAAGGCCCGATCGACCTCTCTCGCGACAATGCTGGCAGGCCCGAGTTCGGCCGTGACGGTCTCCGACAGCACGCCAAGCGCCCGCTTGCCCTTTTGATCAATATCCGCCATCGCGCAGCTCCTTCGCCCACACAGCCCAGTCTCGCAACGTCCTTCCGTGATCCGGAGTCATACTTCACGCTCCAGCGGCTGTCATCTGGTCCGTTCGCGTGACCGGGACGACCGGATCAGGATACCTCACGGAACTTGGCACAGGCCTCGTCAAACGCGCGCATCAGCTCGGCTTCGACCGCGCCGCCCGCGCCCGTGATCCGGTTGGCCAGCACCACATACATGGCGTCGATATGCAGAGTGCAGACTTCCAATTGCCGGGCACTGAGATTGCTCATTCCGTCCAAGAAATCGTTCAGGGACTTGCCGATATGGGTCAGCAGATCGAACCCGATGGTGCCTCCCGCGCCCTTGATCTCGCGCGACGCGTCGGACAGCGCCTTGATCATATAGGGATGCAAGCTTGCATCCGCCGCATTTTGCGCGATCGACCGCCGCATGTCGGTCAAGCGCTCCGCGATGTCAGCGGTAAACTTATCCTGAGATTTGTGAACGACCGTCTCGAGCTTCTGCAACACCTCAGGCGTCAGCTTGAGATCGAACCCTTTGGAAAAATTGACGGCTTTCCGCTTCAGGTCCGGTCGCGGAGGAATGATTTGAGCGCGTTTGGCCACTAAGTCCTCCGATCAACCGTCGGAAGACCGCCGCTCGGGCCCATCATAGGGAACCTGGCGGCGGCGACGGTCAGGCCCGAAATAGTCATCGATATTCACAAACGACCGTGGCCGGGCGATCACCGACACCAACCGACGGTACAGGCCTTCAACCGTGAACGGCTTCGCGAGAAACTCGCTCACACCCTTATCACGGGCCGTCATAACATAATTCTGCGCCGAGTTCGCGGTCAGCATGATCACCGGCGTCATTCTGTCGGGGCTATCGGCGGCGTTGCGGATCCAATCGATCAGATCCACACCGCTTTCATCTCCAAGAGCGTGTTCGGTGATGACCACATCGACACCATCGCGGCGCAGCACGTTCTGCGCCCGCTCGATATTGGTGGCGGTCCGGACAGCCGTCACGTCGAGCATCCCCAGAATGTCCCGCACCAACTGCGCAGACAAAGGGTTGGTATCGACGATCAGGAAACTGACCTTGCTGAAATCGATTTTCTCAGGCATCGGGGCCGGCTGATCCCTTGCGAACGGACGCCTGAAAATACGGGCGTCTTACTCACTTGTAAATCAAACCGTTATGAAATCGTTCACTGGGATGCCAAAAGACTGATCCTGATCTCCACGTCGCGCCCCACGGTATCCCCCGAGAGCCACTCCCCGGTGCCGACCGTCCAGCCCGTGCGGTCGATGATCAGGCCACCCGACATACGTGCCTGATCTCCCAAGAACTCCAACGTGAACGGCAATTGAACCGGCTTGGTTATGCCTTTCATCTCGAGCGTTCCGTCCGCCAGGTACCCGGTATCGGTTTTCGTGATCGCCGATGTCTTGAAGATCGCCGTGGGATGGCTGGCCACATCGAAGAACTCCGGGCCCTTGGCCTGGCTGTCGCGTTGATCTTCTCCGGTATCCAGCGATCCGACGTCGATCGTGACCGAGGCCGTTGAATTCGGCAGATCCTCCCGGTCGAACCGGATATCCGCCTCGAAGGTTCGGAACACGCCTTCGAAGGGGGCCCCGAGTTGGGTGGCGACGAACACGATCTCACTCTGGGCGGGATCGACGGTCCAGCTCTTGGGCTCGGCCGACGCGGAGACCGTCCAGGCGGCCATCAGCGCACAGGCGGCGGCCCCTGCGAGGCGGAGACGGCGGCTGATCATAGATTTATTCGGCATCGTGACGCTCCGGGGCGGCTGAGGATGACGCTGCGGCGAACGGCAGCATTCGGCGCAAGGTCGCATCCTTGTCGAACAGATGGTGTTTCAGCGCACCGGCCACGTGCAGGCCCAGCAGGACCAGCAGCACGATGCCGGCGATCTCATGGGCCTCCTGAAGCGGCTCCACCAGCGCCCGGTCGGGTGCGATCAGCTGTGGCATGGTCACGATCCCAAAGACCGAGACCGGAAAATTCGCCGCGTTGGAATGCAGAAGGCCGATCAGCGGGATGGCGATCAGACAGACGTAGAGCCCGAAATGCACGATGTCCGAGGCCCAGCGCTGCCAGACCGGGCCGCCCAGGAACCGCGGCTTCGGGTTCACGAAACGCCACCCCAGGCGCAGCGCGGTCACCGTCAGCACCAGGATGCCGACGGATTTGTGCAGCCCGTACATCTCCAGCATCTGCGGACCCAGCTTCAGCTCGGTCATCCACCAGGCAAAGGGGAACATGCCGACGATCGCAAGTGCGGTCAGCCAGTGAAAGGTTTTGGCCAGCCACCCGTATCGGTCCGAGCTGTTCAACACGGCATGTCCCCTTTCCAGCGATGCGGTGCGGCGATCAGGTGCCCGCCTCAAACCCTTCGTACTCGATGATCAGCTTCACCTCGTCGCCGATCGCCGGCGCGTAGGTGTTCATTCCAAACTCCGTGCGCTTGACGGTGCCGGTCGCGGAAAACCCGACCGCCGGGCGCTTGGTGATCGGATGTGGTGCGGACTTGTTGAAAGTCACGTCCAGGGTGATCGGCTTGGTCACGCCCAGCAGGGTCAGATCGCCGGTCACGGTCCCGGTGTTCTCACCGGTGGTCTTGATCTCGGTGGCAACGAAGGTGACCTCCGGATTGGCCTCAACCCCGAAAAAGTCCGGAGACTTGAGGTGACCGTCAAGCTTGGGAACGGTGGTGTCGACGCTGACCGGTCGCACCACGACCGACAGGGTCGAGTTTTCCGGGTTCGCCTGATCGAAGGCGAGATCGATGTCGAAATCACCGAACGAGCCGAAGCTGTTCGAGTAGCCGAAATGGCTGACAAGGAAGAGGATGTCGGTGTGGTCCGCGTCGGTTTCATAGGCCACGGGCTCCGCCCGCACCGGGGTGACGGCGACGGTCGCGACGAGCCCGGCGGTGAAGACGCCGGTTAAGATATCTAGGCCAATTGAGCGCATGATCGGATCTCCTGTCGATCGAATTACGGTGCGTTCTCTCGGTCGGGAGACCTCAACAAGCGGCCCCGTCCACCCAGGCAGATAGGGGCGGGCCCTGCGAACGCCAGCGCAACTCATCGTTTCCACAGGGAAACGGGACACCAATCGGTCGGATTATTGTTGCGAAAAATCCGGCTCAGATCTTGCCGCGCTTCTTACCCTCGCGCAGGGAAATATAGATCCCGCTTGCCGCCAGGATGCCGATCCCGACCCAAGTCGGAAGATCGGGAAAATCGCCGAACCAGAAATAGCCGATGACCACCGCCATCACGATCTCGCCATATCCGAAGGGTGCGAGAAGTGAGGCCGGCGCCTGCTCGTAGGCGCGGATCATCAGGTAATGCCCCACGGCACCGACAACGCCCATGGCTATGAACATGACAAGCTGGTCCGCATTCGGGGTCACCCAGACGAAGGGCATGATCACGGCGGTGACAGCCACGCCGATCAGCGAAGTGATCGACAAGGTGACCAGGGGTGGTGCCGCATGGCTGAGCTTTCGGGTCAGCAGCACATAGATCGCAAAACACAGCCCGGCGCCCAAAGCCAGCAGAGCCCCCGGCTGCAGCACGCCGAGGCCTGGTCGGAGGATCACCAGCGCGCCGATGAACCCGACGATCACGGCCGACCATCGGCGCACCCCCACCGGCTCGGCCAGCACGAAGGGCGAGAGGGCGGTCACGATCAGCGGGGCGACGAACAGCAACGCGAGCGCATCCGCGATCGGCATGGTGACAATCGCGGTGAAGAACAGCCCGGTGGCACTGAGAATGCAGAGCCCACGCGCGATCTGCAAAGGCATATGGCAGAGATGCCGCATGGACACGCCGTCGCGCCAGACGGCGATCGGCACGATCACCGCCGACTGGAAGAAGAACCGCGCGAACACCAGCTGCGCCACGAAGAAGGTCTCGGACATCGCCTTGGCGATACCGTCCATGATCGGCAGCAGAGCGACCGAGAACAGCATCAGCAGAATACCCAGCAAGGGCCGATCCGGAGGCCCGCTCTCGCGCGGGGTCTCGGTCTCGACGGCCGTGGACAGGGTGACGTTCGACTCGCTCATGAGGACCTTAACCGCGACAGGATGGAATTGGCCCGAGGGGATTAGCATCCGACGGGGGACAAGAGAACCGGGAAGCGCAAGAATGCTTCGGTCCGGGGTCCGGACCGATTGCCGGATCGGTCCTGCGACCCATCTCTAATCTGTCGGGCTGCTCACGTCGCGTTTCCCGACAACGGAAGGTCGTCCATGCGCTGTTTGCGGCACATCACACGGCGGATCTCGATAGCGGCAGCGCTCACCGCTCGCTCCGGAGGTCATTTTCGCGCCAGGGTGCTGGGGGCGATGACGGGTCTTTGCCTCTTGCTGTTCCCGGCTCTGACGAGTTCCGGGCAGGCCACGACCCTGGTTCAGGACGGCACCAGACCGACTGTCGACCTGGAACTGGTGCTGGCGGTCGATGTCTCGCGCTCCATGGACCCGGAAGAGCAACTGCTGCAACAGGCCGGCTACATCGCCGCCTTCCGAAATCCCGAAGTGATCGACGCGATCCAGGGCGGCCCCCTGGGGCGGATCGCCGTGACCTATTTCGAATGGGCGGGAAGCGGGCTGGTACGGGAGGTGGTGCCGTGGACCGTGGTCGACGGACCGCAGAGCGCCGAGGCGGTGGCGTTGATGTTGGCCGCCGCCGAGCCGGGACGGTTGAGCCGCACCTCGATCAGCGGTGCGCTGACCGAAGCCCTGCGCCAATTCGACCGCAGTCCCTATTCCAGCCCGCGTCGGGTGATCGACGTCTCCGGCGACGGCCCGAACAACCAGGGTGAACCGGTCGAATGGACCCGGGACCGGGTTCTGGAGCGCGGCATCGTGATCAACGGGCTTCCGGTGATGCTGCGCCCCTCGTATTCCGGGTTCTTCGATATCAGCGAGTTGGACATCTACTATGAGGACTGCGTGATCGGCGGGTTCGGCGCCTTCATCGTTCCGGTTCAGAACCCGGACGAATTCGCCACCGCCATCCGCCGCAAACTGGTGCTGGAGATCGCGGGCCGCACGCCGGTCGCCGCGCCCCGCATCGTGCCGGTGCAGTCCGGCGGGCCGCTCGCCAAGATGGACTGTCTGATCGGCGAAAGACTCTGGAATCAGTGGTTCAACAGTATGGAATGACCATCTCGGTCTTGACGCCGCGCGTTTGCTCCATCGCCTTGACCGGACAGCTGGCGGCCCAAGCCTGTTCAGCCGCACGGATGTAACCATCGGGATTGCGCAGCCAGAGGCTCTGAGACTTCGGGCTGCGCGAAAGATAAAGCCGACCCTCAAGGATCTTGAAGACCTCCGGGTTGCCGGCGAACCCGTTGCCATTGGCCACAGCCTCCAGCGCGAACCCGCCGAACTGCGGGGCGAAGCGGTCCGGCGCCGACAGGAAGGCCGTGCGGTTTTCTTCGGTCTCGAACCACCACTCGGCACCGTGCCAATCGGCGGAATAGGTTTGCGAGCCTTGGACCGGCCCGCCATCGGTGAAATAGGCGACCGGGTCATAGCCCCGGATCGCAACGCCCTGGTCGGTGGCGACCGGTGCGCCGATCTCCGCCCGAGCAACGGTCGCTTTCGTCTCCTCCTGGAAAACGAAACCGACGATCAGGAAGATCACGGCAATCGACGAGACGATTTTAGCGATGGCCAGCTGATGTCCATCGACCCGCGACAGATATCCGCGCCTTGGTTCGGCACGATCGGATGACATGAAGTTCTCCTGGGCGCAGACGCGCCGTTCGAAACCCCTCGTCCCCGATCACCTGAATATGGGTCGATCTACGTCACAACCCAGACACGTCCGATCACGCGCCCGCGATCGTCAGGCCTTCGATCCGGACGGTCGGCGCATCGGTGCCGTATTTGAACGTCAGATCGTTCGCCGGCGTCATCGATTTGAAGATCTCCCGCAGATGGCCCGCGATCGTGACCTCGCTGACCGGATAGGTCAGCTCGCCGTTCTCGATCCAGAACCCGGCCGCCCCCCGGCTGTAGTCGCCGGTGATCAGGCTGACGCTGGACCCCATCATTTCGGTGATATAGAGCCCCGTGCCGGTCTCCCGGATCAGCTCCTCCGGCGAGAGGTCGCCCGCCTCCAGGAACAGGTTCGAGGCCGATGGCGACATCCCGCCGCCCCCCATCCGGGCCGCGTGGCCGGTGGTCTCCATCCCAAGCTGCCGGGCGGTCGCGCAATCGAGAATCCAGGTCGTCAGCGCCCCACCGTCGATCACCGCGCGCTTGTGCGTCGCCACACCCTCGCTGTCGAACGGACGGGAGCGGAAGCCGCGGGTCCGGTGCGGATCGTCAAAGATACGGATGGCCGGGCCGAACAGGGTCTTGCCCATATCGTCTTTCAGGAAACTGGTGCCGCGCGCGATCGACGCGCCGTTGATGGCGCCCGACAGGTGGCCCAGGATGCTGCGGCTGGCGCGCGGCTCAAAAATCACCGGCAGACTGGCGGTTTTGGCCTTGCGGGGGTTGAGGCGCTTGACCGCCCGCTCGCCTGCGGTGCGCCCGACCTCCGCCGGGTCCGCCAGATCTCCGTCAAAGACCTTGGCGGTGTACTCGTAATCCCGCTCCATCTTCTGACCTTCGCCCGCCAGAACGGAGGCGACGATCGAGAAGCTGGACCGGCGATAGGTGCCGGAGAAGCCGTTGGTGGCGGCGACGGTCACTTCGCTCACGCCCCAGCCGGCCTCGGCCCCTTCAGAATTGGTCACGCCTGGAACCGCGCGGGCGGCGTCCTCGGCGATCCTGGCGCGCTCGACCAGGGTTTCGGCAGACGGCTCGGTCGGATCGAACATCTCGATCTCCACGCCGGTCCCGCCGACCTGCGCCGCGTCCGCCAGACCCGCATAGGGATCCTCCGGCGCAACCTTCGCCATCGCCATCACCCGCTCGACCATGTCGGACAGGGTGTCGCCGGAAAAGTCACTGGACGAGACCGCCGCCGACCGCTTGCCGACGAACACCCGCAACTGCAGGTCTCCGCTTTCCGACCGCTCGACCGCTTCCGGCGCGCCGAGCCGCTGTGAAACCGACTGCGACCGGCCGACCGCGAACACCCCGTCGGCATCGGTGGCACCCGCGCGCCTGGCACGGGAGAACAGGTCTTCGAGCAGGGCCGAGGGATCGGTTGGAATCGCGGACATCACTTCTCTCGCATGGCTGGTCGTGACAGGCTAAGATGCCGTGTACACCGGACATAGAGTGCCGGGCCGCACGGCGCAACCGACCGCCTGTTGCACCCCCGCCGTCCAATGACCTTTTTCGTAAGGATTTCGACCCGTGAGTCTGGACCTCGAGCGCCTGAAGCACATCCCGAACGGCAGCCCCGTCCCCCACACCTTCTCCGACGCGGAATACCACCGTCGACAGGCCGGGTTGCGCGAGATATTGGCGGCGTATGAGTTGGATGCCGCGATCCTGACCTCCTATCACGGGATCAACTACTACGGCGATTTCCTGTATTGCCGGTTCGGACGCCGGTTCGCGCTGGTGGTCACCCGCGACACCGTGACCTCAGTCAGCGCCAATATCGACGGCGGCCAGCCCTGGCGCCGCACGGTCGGCGACAATGTGGTCTACACCGACTGGCGGCGGGACAATTTCTTCCACGCGCTGAAGACCCTGCTGCCGAAGGCGCGGCGGATCGGCATCGAATACGACCATGTCGATCTCGATACCAAGGACAAGCTGGCCGATGCGTTCGAGAACGCGACCTTCCTGGATGTCGCCGGCCCGTCGATGTTTCAGCGCATGATCAAATCCGACGAGGAGATCGCGCTGATCGAGCACGGGGCCCGGATCGCCGATCTGGGTGGGGCCGCCTGTGTCGAGGCGATCGGGGTCGGGGTGCCGGAGCACGAGGTTGCCCTGCACGCGACCGGCACCATGGTCCGGGAGATCGCCCGCAGCTTCCCCGATGCGGAACTGATGGACACCTGGACCTGGTTCCAGTCCGGCATCAACACCGACGGCGCCCACAATCCGGTGACCAGCCGCAGGATCGAACGGGGCGATATCCTGTCGCTGAACTGCTTCCCGATGATCGCCGGCTACTACACGGCGCTCGAACGCACCCTGTTCGCCGAGACCGTCTCCGACGCGCATCTGAAGCTGTGGGAGATCAATGTGGAGGTGCACCGGGCCGGGCTGGAGCTGATCCGCCCGGGCACCCGGTGCTGCGATATCGCCCATGCGCTGAACGAGATCTACGCCCGGCACGGCCTGCTGCACCGACGCTCCTTCGGATACGGCCACAGCTTCGGGGTCCTGAGCCACTATTTCGGGCGGGAGGCGGCGCTGGAGCTGCGCGAGGATGTGGAGACGGTGCTGCAGCCGAACATGGTGGTCTCGATGGAGCCGATGATCACCATCCCCGAGGGCGAGACCGGCGCCGGCGGCTACCGGGAGCACGATATCCTGGTGGTGACCGCGGACGGCGCGCGCAACATCACCGGCTTCCCGTTCGGCCCGGAGCACAACGTCATCGGCTAGGCGCCCGCCTTGCCGGCATTCGGAAACAGCTTGCGGAAGATGATCCCGGTGAAGCCGATCACCAGGAAGATCCGGACCACGTGGAACGCCACCACGATCGGCACGCCCAGGTGCAGCACCTTGGCGGTGATGCTCATCTCCGCCATGCCGCCGGGGGAGACGGCCAGCGCCATGGTCGGGATCGGCAGATCGAACAGCACGCCGATCCCGGCACCTGTGGCCACGTTCAGTCCGACCAGGATCACCGTCGACAGCAGCGCGGGCAGCAGGAAGCGGCGCAGGGCCACCACCCGGTCCCGCTGGTACCGCAGGCCGAGGGTGCAGCCCATCATGACCTGGGCGAAGATCACCACTTCGTTCGGCATGCCGGACAGCTCGATCCCGGAGATCCCCAGAACCACAGCCACGCTCATCGGGCCCAGGAACCAGGCATTGGCGATCTTCCGACGGTTCAGCAGCCACCCCGCCCCGAACGCCGCCGCCAGCAGCAGCATCAGATTCAATGGCTCGACCGGCAGGATCCGAAGCTCGAACGGATCGACCCCGGTCAGCCCCAGCACGGTGATCACCGGGGGAATCGTGGTCACCACCAGCAGAATCCGCAGCGACTGCGCCAGCGAGACAGGCGCGGTGTCGCCGCCATAGCGTTCGGCCTGCACCGACATCTCGACCACGCCGCCCGGCACGCTGGAAAAGAACGCGGTCGCGTCGTCGACTCCGGATGTCTTGGCCAGCGCGCGGCCCGCGATCACCCCGTATCCGATCGACAGGATCGCCGAGACGATCATGATCGGCAGAAACCCGACCACGAACGCGGCCACCTCCTGAGTAAACGTCAGCCCGATCGCGGTGCCGAGCGCGATCTGCCCGGCCTGCCGCGCCCCCGGCGGCATCGCCAGACGCCCACCCATCAGGCTGACGAACGCCACCGAGATCAGCGAGCCGAGCAGCCAGGCCAGGGGCACGTGCACGGCGTCCATCGCCGCGCCGCCGAGCAGCCCAAGGGCGATGGTCAGGGTCCAGATGAGAACGGTGGAAAA
>CALAHL010000615.1 GCA_937891725.1 uncultured Rhodospirillaceae bacterium
CGATGCGACGGCGCGCGCCGCATCAGCCACCGTCTCGACCGGTTGCAGCGGGGTGCAAAACCGCTTGAACAAGGCACGATCCGTATCGGCCGCAAGTGGACTCATTCCACCGTCACGCTTTTCGCAAGATTGCGGGGCTGGTCTGCGTCGGTGCCCTTCTCGACCGCAGTCAGATAGGCCATGAGTTGCACCGGAACCGCCTGCAGGATTGGGGTCAGCATCGGGTCAACCGAGGGTAGGACGATCACATGGTCCCCGTCGGCTGCCAGTTTCTCGGCTCCATCTGCGTCGGTGATCAGCACCATCCGCCCGCCCCTGGCCCGCGCCTCGGCCAGGTTTGAGGCGGTCTTCTCGAACCATGGCCCGGACGGAGCGAGACCGATGACCGGGACGGCCTCGTCGATCAGCGCGATCGGGCCGTGTTTCATCTCACCCGCCGCATAACCCTCAGCATGGATATAGGTAATCTCCTTGAGCTTGAGCGCGCCCTCCAGGGCCATCGGATAGCTCAGACCGCGCCTGAGATAGAGCACGTCCCGAGACCGCGCCAGCAAATGGGTGATCGGCGCATAGGGCTCCTGATCGGCTGCGGCCTCGGCAACCCGGGCCGGGAGTGCGGAAAGCGCCGCGATCAACTCCAAGGCCCGCGCCTCCGGCAGATGGCCCCGCGCCCGACCGAGCGCGATCGCCAGTCCCAGAAAGGCAGTCAACTGCGCGGTAAAGGTCTTGGTCGCGGCAACCCCGAACTCCGGTCCCGCGCGTGTCAGCAGCACCCCGTCGGCTTCTCGCGCGATCGTGCTTTCGGGGACGTTCACCAGACCGAGAATACGCTGCCCCGCGTCCCGTCCATGCCGCATCGCCATCAGGGTGTCCAGGCTCTCGCCCGATTGTGACACCGCAATCACCACGCCGCCCTGCGGCAACACAACGTCCCGGTCCCGAAATTCCGACGCAACCTCGACCTCGCAGCCGACGCCTGCCAGGCTCTCGAACCAATAGCGCGCCACAAGGCTCGCATAGTAACTGGTGCCGGCCGCCACGATCGTAACCTTGCTCACCTGCTGAGCGTTATCCATTGGTGCCGGCAGGGTCGAGGCGCCGGTGCCGGGATCGATCACCGCATGCAGGGTGTGGGCGATCGCCTCCGGCTGATCGAAGATCTCCTTCTCCATGAAATGGCGGTAGTTGCCCTTGCCGATCACAGCACCGGAAACCGTGCTGATCGAGATTGGTCGCTCCACCGGAGCTCCGCTCTGGTCGAACAGGCTGGCACCAGATCTCCGAACCACCGCCCAGTCCCCATCTTCCAGGTAAATCACCCGACGTGTGAGCGGGACCAATGCCATGGCGTCGGAACCGATGAAGGCCTCCCCCTCTCCCAAACCAATCGCCAAGGGCGAGGCACGACGGGCGGCCAGTAGGAGATCCTCCTCACCCTCGATCAGCATCACCAGCGCGAAGGCACCCCGCAGGCGCGGCATGGTTTCCGCCATCGCCTGCTCCGGCGTGCGCCCCAATTCCAAAGCCAGGTCGATCAGATGGGCGACCGCTTCGGTATCGGTGTCGCTGCTGAAGACCCGCCCCTTGGCGATCAGCTCAGCTCGCAAGGCGGCGAAATTCTCGATGATCCCATTGTGGACAACGGCCACCCGTCCGGCCCGATGCGGATGCGCGTTCTCAAGCGTCGGCGGGCCGTGGGTCGCCCAACGGGTATGGCCGATCCCGCTATCGCCCGATAGCGGGTCCCGCTTCAGCAGATCCGTCAGGGCGGATAGCTTGCCGGGTGCTCGGCGGATCGCCATCCACCCCTCTGTCAGCGTCGCGAGCCCTGCACTGTCGTAGCCGCGATATTCGAGACGCCGCAACGCCTCCATCATCAAAGGGGTCACCGGCCGATTGGCCAAGGCGCCGACAATTCCGCACATGACATCTATCCCACGGTCAGGTCTTGGAGGATGTCTCCGCTTTGGCTTTCGCCGCCTTGGTCCGGAACCGGCTTGCACCGGTCGGAATGGTCCGGGTCTCGGATCGCTCGACCGCGATTGCATCGGCGGGAACGTCTTTTGTAATGGTGCTGCCGGCCCCGGTAATCGCTCCATTGCCGATCGAGACCGGTGCCACCAACGAGGTGTTCGAGCCAATAAAAGCACCGGCGCCGATCACCGTCTGGTGCTTGTTGAAGCCGTCGTAATTGCAGGTGATGGTGCCGGCGCCGACATTGGCTTTAGCCCCGACGGATGCATCGCCGATATAGCTGAGATGGTTGATCTTTGCGCCCGACGCGACAGTGGCATTCTTGATCTCAACATAGTTCCCGATATGGGCGTCCGCCTCGATCTTCGCCCCCGGTCGCAAACGCGCGAACGGCCCGATCTGCGCTCCGGTTTCGACAGAGGCGCCTTCGAGATGGCAGAAACTGCGGATCTCCACCCCGTCGGAAATTGTGACGCCGGACGCAAACACGACATGGGGGTGCACCACGACGTCGCGGCCCAACCGGGTGTCGTGCGACATAAAGATCGTCTCAGACCCGATCAGCGTCACCCCGGCGTCCATCGCTGCCGCCCGAAGCCGATGCTGCATGGCGTCCTCCGCCCGGGCCAGCCCGGCGCGGCTGTCGACCCCCATGGTCTCAATTTCCCGGCAGGTGACAACCCGACATGTCCGCCCCTCCGCCCGGGCGATCCCCACAAGGTCCGTGAGGTAGTACTCCTGCTTTACATTCCGGTTGCCGATCCGGTCGAGCAGGTCCATCGCGACGGCCCCGTCGATCGCCATCATGCCGCCGTTGCACAGGCCGATCGCCCGTTCCGCCTCAGTCGCGTCACGTGCCTCGACGATCCGGTCCAACCCACCATCGGACGTTGTGACGAGGCGACCGTAGAGGGCCGGGTCAGCAGGCTCGAACCCCAGCACGACTGCGGCCGGGCCACCCTCCGCCTCACGGGTCTCCAACAGCCGCCTCAGAGTTTGTGTCGTGATAAGAGGGGTGTCACCGTAGAGCACCAAAACCGTGCCACCGGTCGACGCCAACGGAGCGATCATGTCCCGTGCGGCCTTCACGGCATGCCCGGTCCCAAGTGCCGTCTCCTGGATTGCGGTTTCCGCGACATCCGAAACGGCCAAGCGGACATCGTCCTGGCCGGGAGAGACGACAACGATGGTCCGGTCCGGCTCCAATGGCGCCACGGCATCCAACGACCAGCGGATCATCGGTTTACCGGCCACTTTGTGCAGCACCTTGGACAGGCCCGACTTCATTCGGGTTCCGAGCCCGGCGGCAAGGATGACGACGACGAGGGGAGAGGAGCGGGTCATGGGAACTCGATTGGTTTGAAGGCATACCGAACTCCGGCGAACATGCCCGTTCGCGTCGATCACGCGAAGTCAAAAATTGTTACTCCCCATGACGGGAGATCGAACCCGACCAGCACCGCAGTCTCAGGCGTTGACAAGCCGCCACCAGCCTCGTACATCAAGCGCCCTTGTCATCGAACACCGTCATCAAACGACGCGTTCGATCCGGCATGGGCGCGTAGCTCAGCGGGAGAGCACTGCCTTCACACGGCAGGGGTCACAGGT
>CALAHL010000616.1 GCA_937891725.1 uncultured Rhodospirillaceae bacterium
GGCATCACGGTGGAAAGGGGTCCGAGGCGCACAAGGCGGCGGTGACTGGTGATACGGTCGGCGATCCCTACAAGGATACCGCCGGTCCTGCGATCAACCCGATGATCAAGATCATCAATATCGTGGCGATCCTGTTGTTGGCGGCGCTTGCGCACTGACGGCTGCAGACGTCTCATACGTTGATTTTGCTTGAGAGAGGCTCCGGACATGTCCGGAGCCTCTCTTCATTTCACTACGGGTTAGCCGGGTTCGTCCTCGAGCATGATGGCATCGGTGGAATTGGCGAGGGCGGTCAAAGATGCTGAGCCCTCGGCGTGTGCGGGGGATGCCAACGATATACCGGGACGGCAAGATGGGACGGTCGGAGAGTCGTCAGGCGACCGGATCGCTGCCGCGCACGGCACGATGTTGAGCGATGCGGTCGAATTCGGTTTGCATCCTGATGTCGACCGGGATGTTTCCGACCACGAATTGCGTACAGGTTACTCCATCCTCCGAGACCGGCAGAATCAACCTGAGCCATGTCTTGGCGCTCATCCAATCGGGTGAGCGATGTCCGCAGAATATCGGTCGACCGGTTTGGTAAACCGCGAGGTAGACCGAACGGTACATCAGCGCGAGGCCAGATGCGGTGATCCGGTTCATCTCGGAAACGAGAAAACCTGTCCAATCCCGGCCGGCATGGTCCGCGACGTTGGATCCGTAGAGCCTGTAACGCGCATCCAGGCCGCCTCGCTCCACGCTCAGGATCAGAATGTTCCCGACCGCAGGTAAAAGAGCTTCGAGATGGAACGCATCGCGCGTTGGTATCGGGCGATCCGGAGAGCGCCGCTCGGACCAGTAGGCGTTCAGAAACTCTAACCGCAGATCCCCAATGTCGGAAAGTTCGTCGGCGAATCCGAGGAGGGTGATCCGGTTGTGGATCAGCTTCGGTTCACAACCCTCCACAATGCGCTGGGCTGCGGCGCGAACGTCCTTGTCCGACGGATCGGAGTTCTGCGAATTGGATCCAAGGAACTTCCCAAACGTGCTCATGATCACAATTTATCGGGGAAACGGTTAATAAACTGTTGATTTTTGCGTCTCCCGTCAACCGAAGAGGCTCGCCATATCCGCGCATAAATCTTCGGCTGCATCACGCCTTGGCGATTGTGCACCAGGAGGCGCGAAGTGGGATTGAGCCGCTGATCGGGTCGGCGAGATCAGTCGACAGGGCGCTGTTCATATTCATCGCCATGGCACCCCGAGCGGCTTCCGGAGCGTCACCGAAGAGGACGGTCCAGCCGTGCTGCGTGAAAACGCTGTCGGGCGCGAGGCCGTCCCGCAGTTTGGCTTTGGCATGAAAGGCTCTGAGCGGCGTGCTGATTTGGACCCAGTCGTCGGTCGATATCCCCCGCGCTGCCGCGAGTTCAGGGGCGAGTTCGATGATCGGGTAAGGGGCCAGGCGGCGGAGAGACGGGAGGTTGCGGCCCTGGCTGTGGCAGAAGGCGACAGTCTTCGCGCAGCTCAGCCGAAGAGGGTAACCGTTGGGCGCAGCGGACGGGAGAGTGGCCTCTTCATCTTGCGGGGTCAGACTGGGGACACCTGGGTATCC
>CALAHL010000617.1 GCA_937891725.1 uncultured Rhodospirillaceae bacterium
GAGCTCGGCTGCCGCCTCCATGCCGCGCGACCTCACAGAACCCTCCAGATTCCGATTTCCTCGAGGACCTGGAGCGAGGCGTTATGGATCGATTCAAGCTCGTCTGCGGAGACCGCCTGCATCGGCGGATAGGGATTGAAGCGCCGTTGCGAGACCGGTTGCTCGACAGCAGCCTGGGCGCGCGCCGCACGGTCAACGCCACCGGCCCGCCGACGTCCCCGGCGCCCTTCGGGACCAGCCCTCGTCTCCCCCTCGGTCATGCCACCTCCGACAGCCTTGCGCTCCCGGAAAGGTGATCCTGGAACGGTCGTAGAGTCGAGGAGGAAATGCAGCCAACTTTTTTCAAATTGCACGGGCGAGTGACCCTGTAGGCTTGACTTCCGTGCGCCGCCGCGCCGATTTCAAGACAGACAAATGCCGATCCGATGCCGGAGGAGAGTTTGATGTCGATCGACGTGACCGATGACGATGCGCTGGGCCAATTCCTTGCGGGAGCCGGGATCGGCATTCCGGTAGAGCAGTTTCGCACGCTTCTGGCACGGGCGGCCACCTCGCCCCGCAGCTATCCGGAAGACGCCTGGATGCGGGTGTTCGTGAGCGCCCCGTCGGAGGACACCAAGACCGCCCTGCGAGCGCTCCGGGCCGGAATGACATCGAAGCGTCCGGCGCCGGATCCGAGCCGGCTCGATGCGCTGCGGGCGGCGTTGGCGACCGCCGGCGTTGACGGCTTCATTCTGCCGCGCGCCGACGAGCATCAAGGCGAGTACATTCCAAGCTTCGCCAACCGTCTTGCCTGGCTGACCGGGTTCACCGGGTCCGCCGGTGTGATCGCTGTCCTGCCGGACCGGGCCGCCCTGTTCATTGACGGTCGCTATACGCTGCAAGCCGATCAGCAGGTCGACATCGACCGGTGGGAGCGGCATCACGTGATCCGCACGCCGCCGAGCGGCTGGATCGCCGAGCATCTCGGCGGAGGGACACTCGGCTTCGACCCCAAACTGCACGCGATCGGCGCCGCCAAGCGCTTGCGCGCCGCGATCGAAGCCGCTGGCGGGCGTCTGGTGCCGATGGACCCCAACCCGATCGACGGGATCTGGGCGGATCGCCCCGGCGCGCCCCTCGGCCCGGTCGAGGTCCTGTCGACCGAAACAACCGGGCTGTCCGCCGCCGAGAAGCGCGCCCGCATCGGGGCTGCGATCGCGGATGCGGGGGCCGATGCGACCGTGCTGAACCAGGCCGAATCGATCGCCTGGCTGCTGAACGTCCGTGGTCAGGATACGCCCTACACACCGCTGCCGCTGGCCTATGCCACCGTTGATTCCGAGGGTGCGGTGGAACTGTTCGTCGACACCGAGAAGCTGGACGATGGGGTACGCACGGCGCTCGGCAACCACGTGTCGATCCGGCCGTTCGAGGAGGTTCTGCCCGCCATGACGGCCCTGGGGGCCGCCGGGAAGCAGGTGTCTCTGGACCCGGACACGGCGACCGAATGGATGCGGGTGTCGCTAGAGGAGGCGGGGGCGCACGTGATCGAGGCGGACGATCCCTGCATCCTACCGCGCGCGCTGAAGAACGCGGTCGAGATCTCGGGCATTCGGGCCTCTCATGTGCGGGATGCGGCCGCGATCACCAAGTTCCTGCGTTGGGTCGACGAGACGGCGCCGACCGGTAGGGTCACCGAGATGGGGGCCTCCGAGGCGCTGGAGCGGTTCCGCTCCGAAGGCGCGCTGTGGCGGGGGCCGAGCTTTCCGACGATTTCCGGCTCCGGGCCGAACGGCGCGATCGTCCACTACCGGGTTACGGATCACAGTGATCGTGCGCTCGGTACCGGCGAGCTCTATCTGGTGGATTCCGGCGCGCAATATATTGACGGCACAACCGATATCACCCGTACCGTCGCGATCGGCACGCCGTCCTCGGAAATGATGGAGCGGTTCACTCTGGTGCTGAAGGGACATATCGCGGTTGCCACCGCCCGGTTTCCCGACGGCACCACTGGGGGGCAGCTGGATGCCCTGGCCCGGCAGTTCCTATGGAATGCAGGGCTCGATTTCGACCACGGGACCGGACACGGAGTCGGCTCGTTCCTGGGTGTGCACGAAGGCCCGCAGCGGATCTCGGGGACCAGCCGGGTCCCAATTCAGCCGGGCATGCTGCTATCGAACGAGCCGGGGTATTACAAATCGGGCGGTTACGGCATCCGGATCGAGAACCTGATCCTCGCGGTGGAAGCCGAGCCCTTGGAGGACAGCGGTCGGGCGATGATCGGCTTCGAGACCGTGACCTTCGCGCCGATCGACCGCCGGCTGATCGTGCCTTTCATGCTGACCGACCAGGAGACCGCATGGCTTGACGCCTACCACGCGGCGGTGCGCTCCCACGTGGCCCCCGGCCTCACCCCACAGGAGCGCGCATGGCTGGTCGAGGCGACGGCGCCGATCCAGGGCTGAGCGCAGCGGATTCCGCGGATCGGATCAGGCGGGGATGCGGTCTGAGTTGTAGCGCCCGCCCGGCCGGAACTTTTCCAGATAGGTCGGCAGGATCGCGTCGACCGCAGTGGCCTCGATGCCCAACTCGGCCAGGGTGCGGGCGCCCGGCGCCACCACATTGTCGGTCTTGAGAAGCTCGACCTGGTCGCGGGTCAGCGGCGGGGAGGGCAGCAGCTCCAAGACCGCCGCCTGGATCTTGGCGGCCCAGAACGGGATCTCGACCAACATCCGCTTGCGCCGCATCACCTTCATCGTCAGTTCCATCAGTTCGCGGAACGTGAAGACGGTTGGCCCGCCCAGCTCATAGGTGCGTCCGGCCGCTTCCGGCAAATCGAGGGTGGCCATCGCGGCATCGGCCACATCGTCCACATAGACCGGCTGGAACTTGGTCATCCCGCCGCCGATCAGCGGCAGGAAGGGCGACACCATGGCCATGGAGGCGAATCGGTTGAAGAACGCGTCATTCGGCCCGAACACGATCGAGGGGCGCAGGATCGTGGCCTGCGGGAAGGCGCCGCGCACCGCTTCTTCGCCCTGTGCCTTGGTTCTGGCATAGGTCGCCCCAGATTCCGAGTCGGCCCCGATTGCCGAGATGTGGACCATTTTGGTGGCGCCGGCCTGTTTGGCGGCCCTGGCGATCAGACCGGGGGCGGTTGCCTGGATCGCATCGAAGGTGTTGCGACCGGAGCTGTGCAGGATGCCGACCAGGTTGATCACGGCCGAGGCGCCGGTCACCGTCCGCGCGATCGCGTCCGGATCGGTCACGTCGGCGCGCATCGGAGTGACCTGGCCGACTACGCCCATCGGTTTCAGGAATTTGGCGTGTTCCACGTCCCGGCAGACCGCGTTGACCCGCACGCCACGCTTGGCGAGTTCCCGGACGATGTTGCGTCCGATGAAACCGGAGGCTCCGAACACCGTGACGATCTGCTGGTTGGCGGGGCTGGACGGCTGGCTCATATCTCGGTCTCCACGCAAAGCTGCGTTAGGTCGAAGGAACTCTGTCGGTGAAGCTTATAAACCATGGCGGTGCGCTATGGGGAGGGCAAATGAACGCGGCCGTGTGAGGTCCGAACCAGGCTCGGTTTGGGGCCTTTCGGAGTTTCTTCCGAAAACCCTTTGACAGGGTACGGCCAACCTGGATATACCCCGGCCTCCGATCGGCGCTTGTGCGCCGTCGCCCCGTGCCCAGGTGGCGGAATTGGTAGACGCGCTAGCTTCAGGTGCTAGTGATCGAAAGGTCGTGGAGGTTCAAGTCCTCTCCTGGGCACCACTCTTCCAAATCCGAACTGTTCCCAGGTTGTTTGAGTTTGCTGCGTACGGCGGCGCAATCGCTATTGGGGCTCCGAATGAAATTGGCTCTGAGGTCAGGTCTAGGTCTTTGGGATCGGCGTAATGAACCCCGAACCCCTATTCCAGCGCAGATGACCTTTCCGGCTCGAAACGGTGAGGCAGTTAACTTGCCGCTGATGACGCCGAATGGTAACCCAAGGCACCGTATCGAACGTGGCTTGGAGCGCACATGACCATCACCTTGCATAAGGGCGATTTGCCCGACGACCTCGACCTCGGCCCGGTGGTGGCGATCGATAGCGAGACCATGGGGCTGCGGCCCGAGCGAGATCGGTTGTGCGTGGTGCAGCTGTCCTCGGGTGACGGCGATGCGCATCTGGTTCAGTTTTCCAAAGGCTCGTACGACGCGCCGAATTTGAAGCGCCTGATGATCGACCCGAAGGTCCTGAAACTGTTTCACTTCGCCCGATTCGATGTGGCGGTGATGCGGGCCTATTTGGGAATCGAGACGGCTCCTGTGTACTGCACGAAGATCGCGTCCAGACTGGTGCGGACCTATACGGACCGCCACGGCTTGAAGGATCTGTGCCGGGAGCTGTTGGAGGTTACCTTGTCGAAGGAGCAGCAATCCTCCGATTGGGGTACCGAGACGCTCTCCCAGCAGCAGATGGAATATGCCGCCTCCGATGTGCTTTATCTGCACCGGCTCAAGGCGGAGCTTGATGTCCGTCTGGTTCGTGAGGGCCGGCTTGAGATGGCGCAGGCCTGCTTTGACTTTCTGGGCACCCGTGCCCATCTGGATCTTATCGGTTATGGCGAGGTCGACATTTTCTCGCACTGACCGCATTTGCGCCCGGTCTGCCGTCTCACGCGATACGGTTGGTGATCTACCGCGCGACGGATTGAAGGGGTATAACCCGTTACAGGGATGAAACGTGTGGAGAGGGTGGCCTGTTATGCGGGCGCGCCTGAACCTGGACCAGACGGGCGGAACAAACCCAGTGTCTCAGAGCCAGCGAGTTGACGGTGATCCAAATGTCGGTGTTCCGACCGGACGCCGACGCCTGCACCGACCGAGGGTTCGGTCGAGCGTCCTGGTCGCTTGGATGAAGATGCTGCTGCCCGCGACGGCCCTGGTGTTGATCGCGCTGGTGATCCTGTGGCCGCAGCTTCTGCCGCAGGACGGCCTGCTGGGCGGGGCGAAGGTTACGGTCTCCGATGTCGACACCTCGCGGATGGCGAATCCACGTTTCGTGGGCGTCGACGAGCAGAATCGCCCCTATGAAATCATCGCGGTCGAAGCCCTGCAGCAGGGCGGCGAGAATGACATCGTCTTGTTGGAAAGCCCCCAAGGAGATGTGACGCTGGAAGACGACACCTGGCTTTCGCTGAGCGCTGCCAATGGTGTTTGGCATCGCACCGAGGAAATTGTCGATCTTTCCGGTGGCGTGGAGCTGTTTCAGGATGAGGGACATCATTTGAGTTCCGATACCGCACATGTCGACATACCGAACGGTTCGGTCGGCAGCGATTCACCGACGGTTGGCCACGGCCCCTCAGGAATGGTCGAGGGCGAAGGGTTTCGCTTGCGGGACCGAGGCGCACGGATTGAATTCACCGGCAAGGCGAAGGCGGTGCTGACCGGCGCCGCGACCGGCGGCTGATGCGCGGGGTCAGGTCCCTCCTCCTGTGGCTGTCGCTCGTCCTCCTGATGACGGGCCCGGCCGTCGCGCAACTGATCACCAATGAAGATGGCGATCAGCCCATCACGGTCGAATCCACCAATGGCATCGAATGGGTCCGCGACGGTAAAATGTACATCGCCCGCGGGAACGCTGTTGCGACGCGGGGCGATGTCACGGTGCGCGGCGACACGTTGACCGCCCTCTATCGGGACAAACCGTCTGGCGGCACCGAGATTTTTCGGATTGAAGCAAACGGCTCGGTGGTGATTACGACCCCCCAGGAGCGCGCGGTTGCGGATCGGGCGGTCTACGATCTCGATCAGGCGGTCGTGATCCTGCTCGGAGACGGGTTGAAGTTCACCAGCGGCGAAGACGTGATCACGGCGACGGACAGTTTGGAGTATTGGCGGGACCGAAACATCGCGGTCGCGCGGGGGGATGCGGTCGCGGTTCGAGAGGCGCAACGCATTCGTTCGGATACGATGACGGCCTATTTCGAAGAGAGTCCCACCGGCGGACAGCAGATCTCGCGGGTCGATGCGTTGGGCGATGTGGTGATCACCACGCCGCAAGATGTCGCGCGCGGCGACGAAGCGGTCTACACTGCGTCGGAGAGGACGGCGACGCTGTCAGGGGACGTGCGTATCACCCGTGGGGACAATCAACTGAATGGAGATCGGGCGGTTGTGAATCTGGAAACCGGAATCAGTCGTTTGCTCTCCGGCAAAGACTCCGGTGGCCGGGTCAAGGGCCTGTTCAATCCCGGAGAAGTCCAAAAGTGACGTATCGCGATGGGCCGATGGCCCTGGCGCGTCCCGTTTGGCGAGAAAGGTGCGGATCATGAGGAATGACCCAGATGCGCTCGACGGTGCCGCATCGGGCGAGGCGGGTTCGAAAGCCGGCCCACGCCTGGTTGCGGCTGACGGGTCGACCGAAGGGTTGATCGCCGCCAATATCGGTAAGCGGTTCAAGAAGCGACCGGTTCTGCGCGACGTCAGCGTCTCCGTCAAACGGGGTGAGGCAGTCGGTCTCCTCGGACCCAACGGCGCCGGAAAGACCACCTGTTTCTACATCATCACCGGTCTGATCTCCGCCGATTCGGGCTCTGTTTCGCTCGACGGTAACGATATCACCGATCTTCCGATGTATCGGCGGGCGCGTCTTGGCATCGGATATTTGCCCCAGGAAGCCTCGATCTTTCGTGGCCTGACGGTCGAGCAGAATCTGAAAGCGGTCTTGGAAGTGGTCGAGCGTAATCCCGGCATCCGAGAGCGGATGCTGGAGGATCTTCTGGCGGAGTTTTCGATCAGTCATTTGCGCCGAACCCCAGCGCTCGCGCTGTCGGGCGGAGAGCGGCGGCGGGTGGAAATCGCCCGCGCCCTCGCCAGCCAGCCGGCTTTCATCTTGCTGGACGAACCGTTGGCGGGGATCGATCCGATCGCGGTGGGTGAGATCCGGGACCTGATCTCGCATCTCACCGAACGCGGTCTCGGGGTGTTGATCACCGACCACAATGTTCGCGAAACACTCGATATCGTTGATCGAGCGTATATCCTGCATGATGGGATGGTTTTGATGGAGGGGGCGCCGGACGATATTGTCGCCCATCGGGATGTCCGTCGCTTCTATCTCGGAGAGCGGTTCAGCCTGTAGACTTTCATTCGGCACCTGTCTCGCCGAGGCGGGGCTACATACGGAGACGCGGGAAGTCGGGTTAAATGGCGCTATCACAACGCCTCGATTTACGGCAATCGCAGAGTCTGGTGCTGACCCCGCAGCTGCAGCAGGCTATCAAGCTGTTGCAGTTGAACAATCTGGAACTGACCGAATATGTCGAGGGCGAGCTGGCGCAGAACCCGCTGCTCGACCGCGACGATGTCGACGGACCGGTATCGCTTGATGCCGTCGCCCAAGACAATTTGCTGCGGCATGCGGACCCTGGGGATGCACCGGCACCGGTCGCGTCCGGGGACGGGTTCGAGGATGCGCCGACCGGCCCGGACATGGTCGACTACGCGGCGACCGAGCGCTTGCCGAGTGCCGATGCCGATCCGACAGACATGGATTACGACAACACCTACGG
>CALAHL010000618.1 GCA_937891725.1 uncultured Rhodospirillaceae bacterium
CTTGCACGGTCACGGTGGCGCCGGCCGCGATCATCGCAGGGACACTGTCGCCTGCGGGTGACCCGTTGCAGAGGTTTCCTCCTGCCGAAGCCCGCCCTTGGACCTGGGTCGAGCCGATCAGGTTCAAGGCTTCCAGAACGCCGGGCCAGACCTCGCCGAACCGGGGATGCTCCGCCAGCACCGCGCCAGATACCGCCGCGCCGATCCGAAATCCACCATCTGATATTTCTGTTATTTCAGTTAGTTCTGAAATTTTCTTAATGTCCAAGATCAGCCCGGGGCTGACCATGCCGGACCGCATTTGCACCAAAAGATCGGTGCCCCCGGCCAGAATGCGCGCGGCTCCTGCCGCGTCGGCATATGCGCTGATCGCTTCGTCGAGCGTGTGCGGCGCCAAATATCGGATATCGGTCATGGGTCTTCCCGTCGTCGTTTCCTGAGCCCGTCTTCACTCCTTGGATTGGAGGTTTTATAGTTTCACGTGCGCGGGCCGGACAAGGCTACGCCGGGAAAGTCGGCAGGAACAGTCCTTAGTGTCGGATCGGTTTCCCGACCGATTTTAGAGTGCCCGCACCGGCAGGTGGTTCAGCCGGAACTCTGTTCGCAGATCTCGGCAATTCGGATGGACTTTCCCTGCTGGGCCGAGGCCTTGATCGCCGCCACAACCATCATGTTCCGGATGCCGTCGTCGCAGGTGACAAGCGGTGCGGCTTCGCCGCGGATCACGGTACCGAAATGTGCCAGCTGTTCTGCGTAGGTATCCAGTGCGGAGAACTTCAGGGTGCTCCGATCGAGTTCGTGAACCCAATTGCCGCCGGCCTTGTGCGACCAAAGCGACAGATCCGGCAGACTGAGTCCGCCATCGCGTCCGGCATAGAGGTGGGTGACGGCGTCATGTTTCGGGAAGCGCCCCGGATTTTCGCCGGACGACAGTTCCCATGCCCATGGGCCGGTCGCGGCATCGGACAGGGCCAAGGTGGCAATCCCGCTGTCTTCAAAGGTCAGGATCGCGGCCGCGGTATCCTCGACAGCAAGCCCCCGCGTCGCGTTCGAGGAGGCTCCCTGGACCGAGTAGATCTCACCGAAAAAATGCCGAAGTAGGTCGATATCGTGGATGGCATTGATTAGCAGCGGACCGCCTTGGTTGGGGTCTTGGCGCCACGCCACGTCGAAATAGTCCATCGGCTTCAGCATCGCGCACGTGACGGTCGCCATCACCAGGGGACCGACGGCGCCGTCGGAGATCGCCTGTTTCGCGGCCTTGATGAGCGGATTGTGGCGGCGGTGGTGGCCGACCAGAACCGGCACATCGGCGCGGGCGACCGCACCCGCCAATGCTGCGGCATCGCCAAGGGTATTGGCGACGGGTTTCTCCAACAGAATGGGTTTCCCAGCGCCGAGAAGCTCCGTCGCGATCGGCACATGGGTATCGTTCGGCGAGGCGATGATTGCGGCGTCTACCACGCGGGCCGTGAGCAGCGCTGCCACGTCCGCGAAGTATCTGACCTGATACAGTTCGGCGAGGTCCTGTCCTGCCGGCGAGGGATCAACGATGGCGGCAAGCGATAAGCCGGTCGCCTTTCTGAGGGCGTCGATATGCGTGCGACCGATCACGCCGGCACCAATCACCGCGATCTTGAGATCCGTCATGCTGGGTCCTCCAGAATGAGCCTATCCAGCGTCAGTTTCCGAAACTGTGCAATCTCTTCCGGTTTGTCCCGTCTGTTCGCCATCTTGCATCCACCGTTTTCCCAATTCAGATGAGGCGCTCCATCTTTACAGAGGTTGTTGGGCGAGGCCCTTGCCGTGGATAGGGCCGATTGGCAGCCCGGTTGGAGACCCTCCCTTCTGTTCAAAGGTAATCTCATACAGTTGGTTGACTGAGGGTGTCGGCAGACCCTCGGCACCGAGTTGGGTCGATTCAACACGGTCCAGAATTCCCAACGAAACCGGCGGTCCGTCGGCATCCGGTTTCGTCCAGACCTGCATGATCCGGCCTTCGGGAACGGTCGTCGGCCCCAGCAGGGTGATCCGTGTGGTGTTGTCTTCGGTGCCTTCGACCAGGGCAACGGGGTTTCCGGCGTCGTTGACCAGCACCGCGATCACAGTCGGCTCCACGCGCGACATCAGCATCCACCCCAAGGCGACCGCCAGCAGCAGGGAGGCGGCGACGCTGGTAATGCTGGTCCAAAGCAGCTTGGGGGAGGGCGTCGGGCGCAGGAAGGGGACGACAGTGGTGGCCGGAACTGGCTCCGTGTCCTCCACATCGCTGTCCAGTGCGGCGGCCACCCGGTCCCACATGTCATCGGGAAGCGCGACTGGTTCTGCGGTGTCGTCCAATTCGCCATAGCGCAGCCGGGCGCGGTCGAGGAGGGCGGCCACCTCCGGGTCGGTCTCCGCCAGACGAGTAATACTCTCGCACTCAGCCGGGTCGGCCAGACCGATGACGACCTCGTCGACACGTTCTTCGATGGGGCGGTTGTCGGTCATGACAGGCACGCCCGCAACTGAGCCAGGCCCCGGCGGACCCAGGCCTTGATCGACCCGAGCGGTGCCTGGACCCGTCCGGCAATTTCGCCGTGCGAATAGCCCAGAACATAGGCCAGCAGCACGGCCGAACGTTTGGTGTCGTCGAGTCCGTCGAGGCAGCGGCGGAGATCGCTAGAACTGTCGAGGCGATCATAGGCCTCGGCGATGATGTCGCTGTCCTGAAGGCGTTCCATGATCTCGGTCTCGGTTGGAATTTCCCAGATGTTGTTGCGCAGCATCGTCAGACATCGATTGCGCAGGATTGTGTAGAGCCAGCCCTTCGCAGCCCCACGAGTCTGGTCGAACTGACCGGCACGCTGCCAGATTATCACAAAGCTGTCTTGCACCGCGTCTTCGGCCAGATCCACGCGCCGCAGCATCCGTTTCGCCACACCCAGCATCCGCCCGCCTTCGGCTTCCATGATGGATCTGAGAGAGGCCGTGTCGCCGCGCGCACAGGCCTGGATCAATTGTGCGTGGTCCGTCACCCGAAACTCCCGACTGAGACGACAGCCTCCCACCGAAGGCGTGCCCGAGCAGACCATATCGCAGCGATCGAACAAAATGCTTCCGGGCGGACGAGGCAATTTTTCAAAACGCGACCCCGGACCAGCGCTCATCAAGGTACTCTTGTCAGAGCGGGCGGGCCGCGCATGACGCGACCCGCCCGGGACATGGCTTACGCGTTGTAAGTCTATTTGGCCGTCATGAAGGTGATGTCGCGAAGAGCGGCGCCGGCGCCTTTCAGCTCCCAGCTTTCGCCGACCTTGCCGTTTTCGAGCGACACCGTATGCAGCATGCCGCCGGCGGCAAGCCATGCGGTGTTGGTGCCGTCGCTGTCGGTCGCGATGTCGAAGGCATAGCTGGGCTGCCCGTCAACTCCCAGTTTGCCGATGGCCGACAGAGTCCCGTCATTGGGCGAAACCTGTTGGATCAGCGCCACGATGGTGGCGTCGATATCGAACATCGCGGTGCCATCGGGCATGCCGAAGGAGTTGGTGTATGCGGCGGCGACGATGTTCGGGGCTTCGCCTGCATGCATGTCCGAGCCTTCGAAGGCGAGACTCCCGTCAACCGTGACAGCGCCGCTTTCGATGTCGACACGATGGTTGGTGGTACCGCTCATGAACCGCAGCTTGTTGGCCTTGGGATTGAAATCGACGATCACCGGCGCGCCGTCCGCGATCGGCAATGCCTTGTCCATGGTCGAGATTTTGGTCGCCATGCCGGTCCTGGGGTCGATCTCGACGATGTCAAAGTTTGTCGAGACTCCGATCAGTTGACCGGTTGCGGGTCGCAGATCAATCCCGAGAAGCCCGTCGACACCTTTGACATCCATCGACGCTGTGACGGTCGCGGTGCTGCTGTCGATCATATGCAATGTCTTCTCGCCGCTCAGGCCGACCGCCATCAGGGCGCCACGGGCGTCCGCATGAGCAAGAGAGGTTGAGGCCAGAAGAGCCGCTGTCGCCAGGAGGGTTGAAGCTTTGCGCATGGTTCAGTGTCCTTCGATCTTTGATGGACGCTCAGTTGATCGGAGCGCCTTGCAGACTGAAGACTCGCTGGAACGGTATTTGGATGCAGGGGCATGACTTTTTTTTAGCAGGAGCCAGCTATCATTCGGAATTTACGAGATTTTTTTTAAAATAAACTTTGTGCGGAGCTTTCGCTCGGCGAGTGCGAAGCGCAATCTGGAATCGAAAAAATTCATTATACTGGGAGTCGGATGAAAGCCGAATTTCCAGGCTTGACGCAGTGGTTAGG
>CALAHL010000619.1 GCA_937891725.1 uncultured Rhodospirillaceae bacterium
CCGCGACCGGAATACTTCATCGCGTTGGTCAGCAAATTGATCAGAATTTGTTGGGTGGCCCGGCGATCCCCAAAGACCTCCAATACCGCTGACTTCGACGGAAGCTCGAGGTTCATAGCCTTTTCGGAAAGCGGCTGATTGAACCGTCGACAGACCTGATGGATCAAAGAAATGAGATCGTACCGCTCCGGGTAAAGCTCGTAGCGCCCGCTTTCGATGCGGGAGAGATCCAGGATATCGTTGATGATATCGAGCAGAAACTGACCGCTCTGCTTGATATCCACCACATACTGGTCAGCGTTATCCCAAACTTTGCTTGCGCGCGGGCTCGTCTCGAGCAGCTCGCTGAATCCGATGATCGCGTTCAATGGCGTCCGCAGTTCGTGGCTCATCACCGCCATGAAACTCGACTTCGCGGCACTTGCCGCTTGCGCTTGCTCCAGCGCGGAGATCAGAGCGCTATTCGAGAGGACCCGCTCGCGCGCGAAGCGATGCAAGGCGATCGACCACAATGTGAAAGCACAGAATATGAGAACCGCACCCAGGGCGAACCATGGCAGGCTTGATAGGGGTCCCGGCCACCCGTCTCGCGGGGTAGCCAATAGCCGCCATATGCCTTGGGAGCCCATGACAACGGCCAAAGCGACCGGGTCGGCATCCCGGACGGTCTCATCACCCCAGATGATTTCGTCATTCTGCGGATCACCATTGCGGCCGACGATTGCCAGTTTCATCGTCTTGTCAAAGTTGAAGACGCCGACGTCTCTCAGAAAAAGCTCAAAGTCGATCACGGTCGACGCAATCCCCCACAACCGCCGCTCCTCGAACGCCCCTGACCGGTAGAAAATTGGGAATCGAGGGACAAGGCCCAGCCCGCCCTGAACCAAATTAACCGGACCCGCCAAGATGATCCGATCTTCATCGACCACCCGCTTGACGACACCCCATTGCAAAGGGTTTTCGCGATAGTTGAGGCCCAACGCCTCCCTGTTCCCTTCAAGGGGATAGATATGCGAGATCGTCAAATCTCGCGCGAGAGCGAGATTTCTGACGTGATCTTTAGCGCCGTCCAGAATGTCTTTGGCGATGAGATCGAACTCGGCCTGTTCGAGATCCGGATTCGCCCGGACATATCCCATCATTCCCCGGATCAACTGCATATCCCGCGTGAGGCTCTGCTGCATCTCGACGCGAAGCGGATTCAAGCTTTCCCGCAACTCGTTCTGGGCGGCCGATCGAAGAACCCCGGACATCCCATAGGTCGCCACAACTGACAAAAGTGCGAGAACCGCAGCCACCACACTCAATCGACGCAGCAGATCGGCCCGCAGCGTCCGGAGCTCCGGCGCCGCATGCGCCGAAACAAGGGGATCCGCCCGCCGATCAAACGGCAATCGCTCCAAATCTGTCATAGATCGGCTACGTGAGAGGTTGAGGCGCGTTGATGCATCTTCAAAATCAAACCCTTGTGTGCCCAAAGCCGAGCCGGACTTTCAATCTCAGCTGACATCTTATCGTGGCTTGGTTAATGCAGTGTAAATCCAAGTTGGTGTTTGCATATTTTCGCAGACCGTCGGACCCTTCGCTCGAAATCTTGCGCGGAGCCCTGCAATGACCGTACGTCCGCTGATCATAGACGGCTGCCAATACGCCAATTGGTCCGAGAAAATTTTCCGACAGATGGCCGAAGGCGGCGTATCCGCCGTCCATGTAACGATATGCTACCATGAAGATTTCCGTGAAACAGTTGAAAACATGGCCGACTGGAACCGCATGTTCGAGCGTTGGCCCGAATTGATCACCCCCGGCCGCACGGCGGACGATGTGCGCCGCGCCCAGGCCGACGGGCGGACCGCGATCATCTTCGGCTTCCAGAACTGCGCGCCGATCGAGGACGATATCGGTTTGGTCGAGATCTGCCACCAGCTCGGCGCCCGGTTCATGCAGCTGAGCTACAACAATCAATCCCTTCTCGCCACCGGCTGTTATGAAGCGGAGGACCCCGGAATAACCCGCATGGGCAGGCAGGTGATCAAGGAGATGAACCGGGTAGGGCTCGTCATAGACATGAGCCATTCGGCCGAGCGGTCAACGCTGGAGGCAATCGAAATCTCCGAGCGTCCGATCGCCATCACCCATGCCAATCCCGCGACCTGGCATCCGGCATTGCGGAACAAATCGGACACCGTTCTGAAGGCGCTTGCGGACAGCGGCGGGATGCTGGGTTTCTCGATGTATCCCCATCACCTGAAAGGCAAGTCCGACTGCACGCTGCCGGAGTTCTGCGAGATGATCGCCCGCACCGCCGATCAGATGGGGGTCGAGCGGCTCGGCATCGGCAGCGACCTCTGCCAGGATCAGCCCGACAGTGTGGTCGAATGGATGCGGGTCGGGCGCTGGAGCAAAGACATCGACTACGGTGAGGGCTCGGCCAGTCAGGCCGGTTTTCCACCGCAGCCGAGCTGGTTCAACGACAACCGGGACCTTCCCGGATTGGCGGACGGGTTGCGCGGTGTCGGGTTCGGTGCCGACGATGTGGCTCGGATCATGGGCGGCAACTGGCTCGCGTTCTTCGAGCGATCCTTCGGACCGATGGGGGCTGCGGCATGACCGCCACGTCACCGGAGACCGTGTCGACCCCGGTTGCGCTCCGGTCCCCCGAGACCGTCATGCGCCTCGCCCGGATGGGTTCGTTCTTTCCGACGCGTTTGAGTTTCATGCGGCGTCTGGTGCGCCGAATGACAGAGGAGCGCTGGACCATCGGCAGTGCAAACCGGTGTCTGGACGAGAACGGCTACGGTCACGTGGTCTGGCAGGCCGATACCGGACGGCGCATCTACTCCCTGGTCGCCTTCTCAACACAGCTCGACCCCGACCAGCGGACGGATCGGGTAATCGCCGAGGCCTGGGACGCGAGCTTCGTCCTGTTCGACGGTGTTCCGACCGAGGCCGATATCATTCGACTGCGGGCCAATGCGCCGCGTCAGGAAGCCGGACGGTATCAGGCCACCGACCTGACCCTGTCCCGCGCCAACAAAAGTGTGCGGCTGTTCGAGCACGTGGCGACCTGCCTTGCCAACGGACGGCAACCGGACGCCGCGATCTTGGCTGATATCGGCTATTTGATGCGCACGACGGCGGTCTACGGCAACGGCAAATTTGGGATTGCCGACCGTTCGGTGATCCGCGCACGCGAGGAGGTTGCCGGGCCGTTCCAGGCCGAGATGCTGACGGTCTACCTGATCCGCTGTTTCACCTTGGATCTGGTCGAGCACGTGGCCCGTGCGAAAGCGCCTGACACCGCCGTGCCGCTCGCGCCCCACCTCAAGCGCCATCTCGGCATCGGCAATTCCACCGGGCTGGGGATGGCACCATTTCTTGTCAGCCACCCGATTCTGATCCACCACTGGATGGCGGCGCGGGAGGAAGCGCTGGCGCGGGTGCGCGGCATCGAAAACGTAACCTTGGCCGAGGTCACCCGTCTGGCTGAACTGTGTCGCCGGGCGCGGGCCCATGTGGCCGAGTGGAACGTGCCAGACCCGCGACAGGCGACCCGGGTTGCGACCTTGCGGGAGGAGCTCGTCTCCGTCAGCGCCTGGATCGCGGAGCTCGCGCTCGAAACCTCCCGGCCCCTGGATGGCCTGTTTCGACGGGTCGAACAGCAGTTGTCGGTCGAAACCCAGGAACTGTTGG
>CALAHL010000620.1 GCA_937891725.1 uncultured Rhodospirillaceae bacterium
GACCTTTGACTTTTCCGTGAACTTGACGAGCTCCACATGATGCTCAAGCCCCTTGTGGGCGAGCGCCATCCGCGTGCGCCAGCCGAACGGACTGAACCTCTTCCCGTTCTTGCCGCAGAGGTCGTAGAAAATGATGGTCATGGGGAACTCCCGTTGATCGGATACGGTCGCGACTTTGCCCCGTGGCCCCGTTCACCGCAAGCGACCCGCTCTCACGCCCCCGGATCGATCGGCGTGAAGTCCACGTCGGGATAGAGTTTGTAGAGGGATCGGATACGATCCTTGAGGTGCTCCGGCATCGACGCCTCGCCCTCCCCCACCAGACCTTTGCGGAATCGGACGCTGAAAGGGTTTTCGGATCGCATGCGTTCGACGGTTTCGTAGGCCGCGAAGATGCGCTCCCGTGGGATCGCACGGCCGACATGGGCAAAGATCGCCTCGGCGGCACCGACCCAATCCCCGATGTTGTCCCGATAGTGCAGACGGAGTACCGGTCCGCCGTTCCGAATCACCCGGTCCCAGCTGCCGTGCATTTCGACGTAATAGAAGGCCTGTTTTGCGGTGATCAGTTCCAGCTTTTCAATCTCGGTAAGATGACCTTGCGGATGGCTAGGATCATCGGGATAGGTAAAATGGCGGATGCTGTGAAGACAGTCGAAAATATTCCGGGTCAGCAGGATCGGTTTCATCTCAAGCATGGACGCCGCGAACGTGTTGCGCTGATCGGCAACGTTGTGGCTCTTCACCACGCGGTTCGGACCGATCGCATTGAACAGGGTCACATAGTCGAACGACTGCCCGTCATCGTTTCTGGAATTCATCGAGACATACCGCCCCCCCTCAATCGACATTGTCAGCAGATGGCCGAGATAGGCGCCACCGGTCTTGAGGGTCGCAAACAGGTAAATGTCCTGACTACTTGGGAAGGTTCCCCGAAATCCCAGCGCAAGACGCAGGTAGGCGTGACGCACGCTTCGCTCAAACGACAGACGCCCGATCACGCGCTCCAGCGCTTCGAGATTACAGGACCGCCAGATCCGCTCCGCCGTCGCCTCGTCCCCCACCTTCAGGGCCAGCGCGCCAACCATAAAAGCAGCGACCTGGCCATCGAGAGGTCGTTTCGCGTTCCGTTGATTTGCGATCGCCTTCAGATGATCGCTACGACCGGCGCGATAGGCGTCCAAAAGATGCTGCATACCCGTCTCTTTCAACCAAGCCGCCAGAGCCCGGCTTATAACCCTTGACAGCACGGCCTGCATCCTTAGCTTTCGCTGCGGGCCACCGCCCCCCAACGGGCGGATACATTTAAGGATGAAACCATGAAGCCGACGGCACTGCCGCGGGTTCCGCTGTTCTCGTCCGGACCGTGTGCGAAGCGACCCGGATGGGGCCCCGCTGAACTCGTAACGACCGACCCGCATAAGACCACGCTCGGTCGGTCCCACCGCTCAAAAATCGGAAAATCCGCACTGGCCGAGGTCATCGACCGGCACCGTGCGCTTCTGGGTATCCCTGAGGATTATCGGATCGGCATCGTCCCCGCCTCCGATACCGGCGCCTATGAGATGGCTATGTGGACCATGTTGGGCGCGCGCGGGGTTGATCTGCTGGCCTGGGAGAGTTTCGGCGCCGGTTGGGTCACCGATGCGGTCAAACAGCTGAAGCTCAAGGACACCCGCGTGATCGAAGCGCCCTATGGCGCGCTGCCGGATCTCGCCCAGGTGGATTTCGGTCGGGACGTCTGTTTCACCTGGAACGGCACCACATCGGGTGTGAAGGTCCCGAACGGCGACTGGATCCCGGCCGACCGCGACGGCCTGACCCTGGTCGACGCGACCTCGGCGGCCTTCGCCATGGACTTGCCCTGGGACAAGATCGATGTGGCCACCTGGTCCTGGCAGAAGGTGCTGGGCGGGGAAGCGGCCCATGGCATGCTGGTGCTCAGCCCTCGTGCGGTCGCGCGGTTGGAGAGCTATACCCCGGCCTGGCCGCTGCCGAAGCTGTTCCGGATGACGAAAGGCGGCAAGCTGAACGAAGGCATCTTCAAGGGTGAGACCATCAACACGCCCTCGATGCTGGCGGTCGCGGACGTTCTGGACGCGCTGCGCTGGGCCGAAGGCCTTGGCGGACTGCCCGGCCTGATCGCGCGATCAGAAGCCAATCTGGCGGCGATCGAACGCTGGGTCGACGCATCCGACTGGGCCGGTTTCCTGGCCGAAGAAAAATCGGTGCGATCCAACACCTCGATCTGCCTGTCGATCACCGACCCCAGCTTCACGGCCTTGTCCCCTGACGATCAGGCGGCGGCGGCCAAGAAGCTGGCGCAACTGGTCGAGGCGGAAGGTGCGGGCTATGACATCGCCGGTTATCGCGACGCCCCACCAGGGCTGCGAATCTGGGGCGGAGCGACCGTGGAGGTGTCCGATATCGAGGCCCTGCTCCCGTGGCTCGATTGGGCCTGGTCCGAGGTAAAGGCGGGCCTGAAAAAAGCCGCCTGACCGTTCGCCCTAGGCGCGCCCTTCGACACATCCTTCGATATGCCCCGAATGGCTCAGGGTGAGGCTGTCCGATTGACCTCACCCTGAGCCGACCTGAGCAGTGCCGAAGCCCATGTCGAAAGGCGTTCCTTCAGCAAGTTCTTCTCCCAGGAGCATTCCATGCCCAAGGTTCTGATTTCCGACAATCTGAGTGACATGGCCGCCGAGATCTTCCGGTCGCGCGGCATAGACGTCGACGTCAAGGTCGGCCTGTCCCCCGACGACCTCGCCAAAATCATCGGCGACTACGACGGGCTCGCAGTCCGGTCCGCCACCAAGCTGAAAGGCGCCGTGCTGGAGGCCGCGACCAAGCTGAAGGTCGTCGGCCGGGCCGGGATCGGTGTCGACAACATCGATGTGCCGGGCGCCACCGCTCGGGGGATCGTGGTGATGAACACGCCCTACGGCAACGCCATCACCACCGCCGAGCACGCGATCGCCATGATGTTTGCCCTGGCCCGCCAGATCCCTCAGGCCGACGCGTCGACCCAGGCGGGAAAATGGGAGAAGTCGAAGTTCATGGGGGTCGAGCTGACCGGAAAGACCTTGGGTCTGGTCGGCTGCGGCAATATCGGCTCGATCGTCGCCGACCGGGCGCGCGGGCTTCGGATGAAAGTGCTGGCCTTCGATCCCTATCTGTCCGAACAACGCGCCACCGATCTGGGGGTCCGCAAGGTGGAGCTCGATGAGCTTCTGGCCGAAGCCGAGTTCATCACCCTCCACACGCCGCTGACCGATCAGACCCGGGGCATCCTGGACGCCAACGGTCTGAACAAGACCCGTCCCGGCGTGCGCATCATCAACTGCGCACGCGGCGGGTTGGTTGATGAGAGCGCGTTGCGCGCCGCATTGGACACGGGTCATGTGGCGGGTGCTGCGTTCGACGTATTCGTCGACGAGCCGGCCAAGGAAAACCCGCTGTTCGGCCATCCCAACGTGGTCTGCACCCCTCATTTGGGGGCCGCAACCACCGAAGCGCAGGAGAAGGTCGCCCTGCAGGTCGCCGAGCAGATGAGCGATTACCTTATGACCGGTGCCGTCACCAACGCGGTCAATATGGCCTCGGTCACCGCTGAGGAAGCTCCGGTACTCAAGCCTTATATGCGTCTGGCCGAACTGATGGGTTCATTCTGCGGTCAGCTGACCCAGAACCCGCTCTCCGCCGTCACGCTGGAGCTGGAAGGGCACGCAAGCGAACTGAATGCCGATCCGATCAAGGCGGCGGCTCTTGCCGGGGTGATGCGTCCGCAGGTCGACAGCGTGAATATGGTCAGCGCGCCCTCGATTGCGCAGCAGCGGGGGATAGAGGTCAGCGTCACCCGACATGACCGGGAGCCGGATTACCAGACTCTCCTGCGGCTGACCGTGACCAGCACGAAGGGCACCCGTTCCCTGGTCGGCACCCTGATCGGCGGCAAAACGCCACGACTGGTCGAAATCCAGGGAATCGGTGTGGAGTCCGACTTCGCGCCGCACATGCTCTATGTCCGGAACTACGACAAGCCGGGCTTCATCGGAGCGCTGGGCACCATGCTGGGCAAATACGGCATCAACATCGCCACCTTCCATCTGGGTCGCCGCGATGTGGGCGGCGAGGCGATCGCCCTGGTGGAGATCGACCAGGCCCTCTCGACCGAGCAACTGGAATCGGTCCGCGCGCTCGAGCATGTGGTCCGGTGCGACACCTTGGGGTTCTAGCCGCCAGACGGGGTGGAGGTGGGAGACCGTCCTCCACCATTGCCCCCTTCCCCGCTTTCCTCTAGGACAAGCCGGCTTTTCGAATGATCGTGACCGAGAGGAGCGGACCCGTGTCCGAATCCGAGTTTTCCGCAGTTTCCGCCGCAGCCGGGCGGCTGGCGCTGTTGCCGGCCGGGCTGCGGGACATCCTGTCGCCCAATGCCGCGAACGAGGCGCGGGTCATCGACCTGCTGATGGGCCATACAGCGGCTCATGGATATGAGCGGGTGAAGCCGCCCTTGGTGGAGTTCGAGACCTCGCTCCTGTCCGGACCGGGGGCCGCGACCGGCGGTCGGATCTTCCGGTTGATGGACCCGGTCTCCCAACGGATGATGGGGGTGCGCGCAGACATGACGGTGCAGATGGCGCGGATCGCCTCCAGCCGGCTCAAGAACGCACCCCGCCCGTTGCGCCTGTGTTATGTCGGCCAAGTCCTGCGGACCACCGCAAACCAACTG
>CALAHL010000621.1 GCA_937891725.1 uncultured Rhodospirillaceae bacterium
GTGGCGAAACCTTTGAATGAACTTTCCGCCATTGAACTGGTGGGCCGGATCGCAAACAAGGAAATCTCGGTCCGGGCGGTCGCAGACGCCCATCTGGAGCGGATTGCAGCCCGGGACGACGACGTTGGCGCCTTCATCCACATCAAGCCCGATCAGGTGCGTGCGGCGGCCGATGCCGCCGATGCGAACGGTCCTGGATTTCCACTGCACGGCATGCCCGTCGCGGTCAAGGACATCATCGAGACGTCGGACCTGCAGACCGGCTACGGAAGTGAGATCTATCTCGACCATCAACCCGAGGCGGATGCCGATGTCGTCACCGCGACCCGGAGTGCGGGTGGCCTTATCCTGGGCAAGACGGTCTCCACCGAATTCGCCTGGCGGCGCCCCGGAAAGACCCGCAACCCGCACAACCCGGCCCATACACCGGGAGGCTCTTCCAGCGGATCGGCAGCGGCGGTGGCGGACTTCATGGCACCGCTGGCGTTCGGAACCCAGACCGCCGGCTCGGTAATCCGTCCCGCCGCCTATTGCGGCGTGGTCGGGTTCAAGCCGACCTATGGCACCCATCCCCGCAAAGGGGTGAAGGAACTGTCCGGATACCTCGATACCGTTGGGACCTTCGCGCGCTCGGTGGTGGACATCACGTTCTTCGACGCGGCTCTGCGCGGCGCAAGCCCAGCCCGGCTCGACGTGTTCGACGGCGGCGCCCCCCGGATCGGCGTGTTTGTGCCGTTCGCGGACAAGGCGGAGCGGGACGGGACCAGCGTGGTCGAATACATGCGCAAGCTTGCGGAGACGGCGGGCGCCCATGTGATCGACATTTCCGGATGGACCAGCTTCGACGAGATGGATCCGATCCATGCGAAAATCATGACCGCCGAAGCGGCCAAGGCGCTGACCTACGAGTATGAGAACCATTTCGACCAGTTGAGCCCATTCTATCAGCAGGCCCTGACGGAAGGTCGCGCGATCCCCGAGGACGAGTATATCGCGGCCCTTGCCGCCTCCGACGCCTTCCGCAACGAAGCCGCCGCACAGCTGGACGGGCTGGACGCCATCCTTACCCTGCCCGCCCCTGGAGAAGCGCCAGAGGGCTTGGCATTCACCGGAGAGCCAATGTTCAACCGGATCTGGACCATGCTCCGCTGGCCCTGCGTGACGATCCCGGTCGGACGCGGCACCGGTGGATTGCCGGTCGGCGTGCAGATTGTCGCGGGATACGGACGGGACGACCGGGCCTTGGCAGTCGCCCATTGGCTTGAGAAGCTGATCGAGGGCGTCAGCCAAAGCCGGAACACTGGAAAGGGACACTGAGATGCGTCTTCAGTTGATGACATGGGTGGAGGTCGATGCCTATCTGAGCGCCCAGAACGGCATCATTGTGCCGATCGGCTCCACCGAACAGCACGGCCCGATCGGGCTGATCGGCACCGACGCGATCTGCCCGGAGGTGATCGCCGACCGGGCGGCAGATACGCTCGGCTGTATCGTCGGTCCGACCATCAATGTCGGCATGGCCCAGCACCATCTGGCGTTTCCTGGGTCGATCGCATTGCGTCCGACCACCCTGATCGCGGTGATCAAGGACTACGTGCTGTCGCTGGCACGGAACGGGTTCGAGCGGTTCTATTTCCTGAACGGCCACGGCGGCAACATCCCGACGATCTCCGCCGCGTTCAGCGAGATCTACGCCGAGAAATCGATCGAGGGGTCGCCCAGCCGTCCGCATATCCGATGCAAGCTGGCGAACTGGTTCACCCAGCCGCAGGCCAAAGCGCTGGCGGCGGAGCTCTACGGGGATCGGGACGGCCACCATGCGACGGCGTCGGAGGTGGCGGTGACGCAATACGCGTATCCGGATCACATCAAGCGGGCCGCGATGGAGCCGGCGCCGCCCCGGCCACGCCCGTTCTACGATGCCGACGATTATCGCTCGATCCATCCGGACGGCCGGATCGGCGCCGACAGCTGGCTCGCCTCGCCCGAAGCCGGTGGGCGGTTGGTCGAAGCCTCGGCCCTTGGCGTGGTCGAGGACTACCGCCAGTTCATTGCGGAGACCTGAGCCGAAACCAGTTCCGAGGCCGCAATGACCGAACGCGACAAGACCAGCCGGACCACCCTCGCCACGCCGATGATTCTTTGGGATCTGCCGACCCGGATCTTCCATTGGAGCTTGGTCGTCTGCGTCGCCGGCTCCTACCTGACGGGCGAGGATGGAAACCTGGATCTGCATCAGACCTTCGGGCTGTGCGTGATCGGGCTGGTGCTGTTCCGGATCATGTGGGGATTCGTGGGCAGCGAATCGTCGCGCTTCGCCAGTTTCCTGAGAGGGCCGTCCGCCATCCTGACCTATCTGCGCGCGGTCCGAAGCGGCGCGCACCCGTTCACGCCGACCCATAATCCCCTGGGCGCACTCAGCGTGATTGCCTTGCTGGCATTGCTGCTGGTGCAGGCTGGTTTGGGCCTGTTCGCCACCGACGATATCTTCTTCGAAGGGCCGCTGAACGGCTGGGTGTCCTACGACATGGCCGCAATCTTAACCGGCTGGCATCACCTGACCTTCGACGGACTGGCGATCCTGATCATCCTGCATCTTGTCGCGATCGGAGCCTATGCGGTGCTGCTGCGCACCGATCTGGTCTCGCCGATGGTCACAGGCCGGAAGCTGGCCAAGCCGGAGGACGCGGTGCGGGCTCCCAGGATGGCCCCGCTTTGGCTTGCAGTCCTGTTGGCTGTGATTGCCGGAGGGATCGCCTACGGCGTCACGCTGGTCGGCTGATCCCATACGGATTGAAAAAGGCCGAGCCCCTTGGGAGCCCGGCCTGAATCAATCGGTTCGACAGACTTATGTCTTCGGGACACGGTATTTGTCGTGGCAGGCCCCGCAGGACTTGCCCAGGTCTTCACGCGCCGCTGCGATATCGGATGCGACGCCGGTCTTGGCCGCAGCCGCAAGCTTGAGAGCGGCCTGATGGTTCGCCTCGGCGGCGGCGACAAACCCCTTCCAATCGGTCCAGATCTCGGCTTTGGCTCGGGTCTCGCCCGCGCCGGAGCCTTCCGGAAACAGATCGGGGATCTTCGCGGCATAGGCCGCAACCGCCTCAGCCGCCTTCTCGACCGCACCATGATCACCGGACTCCTCGCCAGCCTTGATGGCCTTGAGATGGGTGACGTTCTCCTTAAAGCCGTCCTGCCTCTCCTTCACCACATCGGCGGCGAGAGCCAAACCGGAGACCGAGAGCATCAGGGTGCCGGCAGCGATCACTTGGGTCATCTTGAGCATGCGCATCCTCCAGGTTGAGCCGCCGATGCGTCGCGCGGCCTCGTTTGTCCGGTCATGTTGCAGGCTTTGCCTGAGCGCGGCAATTGACATCTTCGTGTCCGCACGGACATTGCTCGGCATGCTCTCTTGGGAGCCCCCTTGTCCACCGCCCCGGAATCACGCGATCTTTGCCGCTCATTTCGGGAGACCGCCGTGCTGATCGCGATCGAAGGTATTGACGGAGCCGGCAAGGGAACGGTTGCCGCCGGGCTGGCCGAGCATCTGGGCGCTGCCGGGCATCCGGTTCGGCTGATCTCCTTTCCCCGTTATCAGGAAACGGCGGCAGGCCGGATGATCGGCGGGTTGTTGGGGGCGCGCGACGGAGATATCGACCGGATGAGTGTGGAATTTCTGGCGGCACTGTTCGCGGAGGACCGACGTCAATCGGCCGATCTTCTGGCCGCCCAAAGCCCGGACGAGATCCTGATCTGCGATCGGTTCACGGCCTCGAATGCCGCCTTTCAATGCGGCCGCCTGCCCCCCGAACGGCATGCGGATTTCATCGCCTGGCTGGAAGATCTAGAGTTCGCCCGGTTCGGCACCCGCCGCCCGGATCTGAACATCTGGCTGGACGTGCCGCCTCGGGTCTCCCGCGGCCTGGTCGCCCGAAAGGCCAAGCGCAGCTACACCGAAGACACCCATGACGCCAACGAAGCCAACGCCGAACTTCAGAATCGGGCGTCGGCGGCGTATCGCCTGATGACCGAGAACGGAGCTATGGGCG
>CALAHL010000622.1 GCA_937891725.1 uncultured Rhodospirillaceae bacterium
CATCTTGGTGATCATCTGCCAGGCGGCCGGGGAGTTCATCAGTGCGTGGGTACCGATCTTCGGTCCGGCCTTTGCCACCAACGCGACCGCATCGGCAAAGGAGTCCAGCGCACCATCACCCTGCATCCGGACCAGCGCTTCGGCCAGCGCCTTGACCAACCTGCGGGACCCGAACGGTTCCAGCGTGCCGGTCGACGGATGCCGGAGCGGCAGCTGGACGACGCCGACCACGTTGTCCGGCAGCTCGTAACGCAGCGTCCGAGGCTGGTCGTCGGAGGTCAGCGCGACGATCGAAAAGGTCAACGGGGCCTGGGCCTTGATCAGGTCCTGGGTCCAGGTCGACACGCCACCCGCCACATAGGGATAGGAGCCTTCCAGGATCAGACAGATATCGGCTTCGGGGAGGGGCGCTAGCATGCTCATGTCGCCACCACCGGGTCCGGAGCGTCCAGTTCGGGGACATCACCCAAAAGGTTGCTGAGGGACGAGATCTGCCAGAGATTCAGGACCGGGTTCACGTTGCCGTAGCTATCGGTCAGGGCCAGCTCCGCCAGACGCGGGTCTTCGATCCGCTTCCGCAACTCGTCGAACCGGCGCAACCGGTACAGACATTCCACATGCCAGAGAGCCGGGCGCGGGTCCGGCGAGGTTTGGGAGAGCGACGCCAGATGGGTGGCCGCTTCCTCGATCCGGTCCAGGCGCAGCAGCAGCCGGCCGATTGCGATATCTATCGACTCGTTCCCGTCAGTCTCCGGCGCGCCCGGCACCGCTGTGAAGCCGCGGGCCGCCCGGTAGGAGTCCAGGGCCGAGGTCATGGTGGCCAGCATGCGGTCCGGGTCCAGCACACCGGCATAGGCGTACTCGTCCATATGACGGGCCAGACGCAACATTGTGTGACGGTCGCCGTGGCGTTTGCGGGCCTCGTGTTCGAGCTCCAGACGTTGGGCATGGAAGCGCTCCTCGATGGCGCTTGCAGCGGTCGCGGCCTGCACCCGGATCGATGCTTCTGAATCGTTCAATGCCATTTGCAGCGCGGGCGCGAAATCGCTGCGGAACCGCCGCGCCAGCAGGGCGACGACCGCCTGTTTGGCCCGGGTGTTGCCGGTAAACAGCACATCGGTGAGGGAGTTGACCGAGCCCTCCGCCACCGCGTCTTCGCGTCCGCTCATCAGACGCTGGTACAGCCGCTCGCTGGCATTCGCCTCCTCCTCGGGGAACAGGGCCGCGTACCATTCGTCAAACGGTTTCGCGACCCGACCGAAAGCGTTGGTCATGATCAGAAGCGCCAAGGTCGAGATCGGCCCGAGCGGACCGAGCGTTAGAGTGAACCAGCAGAGCCAGCCCTCGATCCTGACATCATGGCCGGTCCGGCCCCGCCAGAATGTGTAACCGCTCAACAGGGCGATGAGTGCCGCATGTCCCAGAAGCGCCGATTGCAACGGTTCCATCCCGACCCACACGATCCAAACCAACGCCAACTCGATCGCCAGACTGACTGCAATGGCGCCCAGACCTGAGGCAGGCGGGACCGGCTGCTCACCGATGGGTTCGGGGAGTGGGGGCATGGTGGTCATCGTGGTGCCACTCCGGTGCCGGTCGATCGTTCGGATCCGATCCGTTTGGCGACGATCTCGATGTCGTCGACCGAAATCGATCCGGGCAGCCGTCCGGCAATCGCCGTGCGCAGCTTGCCGGCCAAGCCTTCGGCATGTTCAAGCGGTGTTCCGGGCAGCAGAATCGCGAAGGCGGCATCGTCCGTCTCTTGTTCGAACGCCAAATCGGTGGACCGGAACGTCGCCCGTGCCGCTTCGCCCAGGGCGAGCGCGAACAGGGTCTGCTGTTCCGGGACAAGGCTTGCCGCCTCGCTTTGGCGAACCAACAGTTCGGAGGATTCGAATCCTTTCCGCTCCCCCAGATGAATCAGAAGTGCCACGATCCGCTCGAACACCTCGGCGGTCATCAAGAACGCATTCATGCCGGTCACCCGGTCGCGTTCCATCGTCCGCCAATGCCGGGCACGTACCCGCGCCGCGCCGATCCAAGAGCAGATCACGTTGAAGTTCTCAAGTGTGT
>CALAHL010000623.1 GCA_937891725.1 uncultured Rhodospirillaceae bacterium
ACCAAAGATCAGAAGCGAACTCACCTTTCTGATATCCGTCGAGAGCATCTGGTCGACGATATTTGTATCCAAGAAATATTGCCGCCTGAGCGGTAAATCGTTCAAACGGAACATCTCCGGGATTTCCGAAAGCGGACTGAAAACGGGCGTTGGCTGATTGCTGTCGCGTAGTCCGGTCTCAGAGCGGATGCCGGTGGGCCATCTAAGGCCGGGTGCGACGAGCACGAGCCGGCCTATTTCAAGCCGTCGGGCAGCTTCAGGCGTTCGCGTGGGATCGGGTGGCTCCACTCCCGTCCGGCCAGCATCTCTGCCGCGATCCAACCCCAGTCGTCGCAGGACTTCGCGCCCTTGCCGTTTCCGCCGACCGCGAGCGCGATCCGGTCGTCGAGCGCATAGTCGATATAGGGCAGGCCGGTGGCCGTCCATGTCACGGCGCAGGTGGCGGTATGCCAATAATCGCAGCGCTCCAGCACCGGGATCAGTGAGGTCAGAAATCCTTGGAAATCCCGTCGGTTCGCGGCTGATCCGTCGCCCTTGAACCAGCCCTTGAGATCTGAGAGGGCACGGAACTCGGGGTCGTTGGTGGAGCCGATACCGATCTTGAGATAGGCGTGGCCGTCTGGGTAGCGGATCGGCGGCAGGATGTAGGCGCCGGTCTCCGCGTGGCCCATGGTCGGCATGTCGGCGAGTTCGCGCGCCACGTCAGCTTCGATCCGCACCAGCACGACGGTTCGCCCGAACACCCGCAGTTTCAGGTCCAGTGGCGCGAGGCCTGAGACATCGGTGAACGCGCCGGTCGCGACCAACACCTTCTCCGCCCTGTGGATTTCGCCGTCCGCAGTCTCGACTTCCACACCACCGGTGACGGGCCGGATTGCCCGCGCTTCGGCGTCGATGATGGCCGCCCCCCGCCTGCGGGCCGCTTCACATTCGGCGCGGACCATGGCGCGCGGGCTGATATGGCCGGCGCTCCGCCCCTCGTGCAAACCTTCGGCATCATCCGGAACGCGGAGGAACGGGTAGCGGGCCCGGATCCCGCCTGCATCTAGGCGTGTCGTATCGGCACCATTCGCGCGGCCTTGGGCTTCGGAGCGGGCGAGGTACTCGCTGCTCGTCCCGGCGATGCCGAGATACTGGGAGTTGGTGAAGAACGAAATGCCGCTCTCCGCCTCAATCTCGGCATAGCGTTCGATCGAGCGCTTGGCGGTGATCGACCAGTTCGGGTCGGGGTCGACGATGCGGGTCATCCGTCCTTCGTC
>CALAHL010000624.1 GCA_937891725.1 uncultured Rhodospirillaceae bacterium
GCGGGATCGAGACGCCGGCAAAGCACACAAGGTTGATCGCACGATCGACGGCACCGCCCGGGTTGCGGGCGGCGCGGAGAGCTGCGGGGAGGGCGATCGACAAGGCTATGACCAGGGCGCTTCCGATCAGCAGCAAGGTGGTCGGCAGGCGCTGGGCCACGATATCGATGACCGGTTGTGCGTAGAGCCGGGAGTATCCGAATTCGCCTTGTAAGGCGCCGCCCAGCCATCCCAGATACCGTTCCCAAAGCGGCCGATCAATTCCGTACAGCGCCTTGATCCGGGCCACATCGGCGGCGGTGGCGTCCGGATCGGCGCCCAGGATCAGATCCGCCGGATCCCCCGGCATCAAACCCAGGAGGCCATATGTCGCTGCCGATAACACCAGCAGCAGGACAAGGGTCTGCAGCAATCGGGACGCCAGATATCGGGTCACGCGGTCCTCAGGAGTTGCGGAGATTGAAGTCCCGATGACAGTCGCGGTCCTTTCACTCGGCCACCCGCCACGTCTCGATCCAATTGGTCGTGGCGTATTTATGCCCAGTCGGTACCAGGCCGGACAGCCATTTCGGCAGGATGTAGCTGTCGGCCCGGAAGTAGAGCGGGAGGACGGGCAGATCGGCTGCATATATCCGTTGCAGCTCCGCCCACATCGGTGCCCGCAGCGCGGGGTCCAGCTCCCGCTGGATCCCCTCTATCAGATCATCCATGGCCGGATTCTGGTACCCTGGGTAATTCTGGCCGCTCCAGTTGTTGGCGTCCGATGGGATCGATTCAGAGTGGAGAGTGGTGCGGGGGACGTTTTCGGGGGCACTCAGCCAAGCGAACATGGCGAGGCCTTCGAACCGGCGCTTTGAGACCGTTTCACCGAAATAGACTCGCGCAGGTTCATTCCGGATCCGCGTTTCGATTCCGACCCGTTTCCAGTAGTCCGCCAGGACCTGCTGCACCAATTCCCGTGATCGGTTTCCGGCCGTGGTCATCAGGGAAAGGGACAGCCTGTCGCCCGCCGCGTTGACGCGGATTCCGTCCGACCCCGGTGTCCAACCGGCCTCCTCGAGCAAGGCCACCGCCTTGTCCGCATCGAACGCATAACGCTCCACCCCGTCTTCCGTATAGACCCAGTCCAGTGGGTTCACGAACGTGGTTGCCACCGGCTGCTTTCCGGAGAACAGCTTGTCGGTGATCGCTTGCCGGTCGACGGCGTGGAGAAGTGCCTTTCGAACCCGAAGATCGGACAGGATCGGGTTGTCCAGCATCACGTCCATATGCTCGTAGATCAGCCCCGGCTTGAAGATGATTTGATAGTCATCGGCGTTGCGTTGCTCGAAGGCGATGGCCTGATCGATCGAGATTCCGGCCTCGCCAGCAATCATATCGATCGAGCCGGACAGCAGGCTGGCTTCCAGGGCGGAAGTATTCTCGACCGCCCGCACCACAATCCGATCAAAGGCCGGCTTAGGGCCCTGCCAATGGGGGTTACGTTCCAGGGTCAGGCTTGCTCCGACCTCAACGGAATCGACCACATAAGGGCCGTTGTAGAGCCCGGGATTGCCGGTGTCGGTCTGGTACAGCGTTCGGTTGCGATATTCTCTTGGGTCAGCCTCAAATATCGGACGCTCCAAATGCGCTGGCAGGATCTGAAAATCGCCCATCGACGGGTATTTGAAGTCGATCTCCCGGTCGACGATCGTGAAGGTCTTTGCATCGGTGACGATGATATCCAATACGTCCTGGTAGGAGGTTTGGGTGGAAACCCCGCTATCGGGATGTTTGCCGACCTCCCAGGCGAACACGACATCGGCCGTCGTCACGGGGGTCCCGTCGCCCCAGAACAAGTCGTTCTTCAAGGTATAAGTCTTGCGCACACCGGTCGCCGGATCGCCGTCGCGGTTGGTCGAGGGAAAGGTCTCTGCCAAGCCGTTTTCAAGTGTCGGCAGGCCGGTGCAGGTCTGGCATTGCGGCTTCCAGTCTGGCCCGTCGATGGTGATCTGCCGATGCGCAGCACCCATCACATAGGAGGCCACCAGCATCGAGCCGATCGACGGGTTGAGGTTTGCCGGATATTGGTTGATGCCAATGGTCAGGACCTCGCGGGTCTGGGCTACCGGAAGCCCGGGCGTCAAAGCCAGTCCGAAGGCGAGCAGGCAGGCGAGCGTCGTGATCCGTGGCATCTGGTGCGGCCCTTCCCGGTCTTTGGCGATGTC
>CALAHL010000625.1 GCA_937891725.1 uncultured Rhodospirillaceae bacterium
ACCGGAGCGGCGGCGATCGGCGGCGTGACCAGCTTTATTCCCTACGTGATGAGTCCGGAGCCCTATACCGGACAGTTCGACGAGCTTAAGTCTGTCACCGAAGCCGGCGCGCGGATCGATTTCGGCTTCCATTTCGTGATCGCGACGGACGACCAGCTGGCGGAATTGCCGCGTTACATCTCCGAGTTCGGGGTGCCGACCGCCAAGCTGTTCATGAACATCCGGGGTGACGAGGGCAAACGCCTGGGGCTGCCCGGCACCGATGACGGGTTCATGCTCCGCCTGCTGGAATGCCTCGCCGCCCATAACGGCATGATGTGCCCGCACCCGGAGAATATCGAGGCGGCGTGGGTGCTGCGCGACCGGGTGATGGCGCAGGATCCAGAGGGCAACGGCGGCCTCGCCACCTGGAACGCGACCCGTCCGCCGTTTGTCGAGGCCGATGCGATTCGTCGGGCCGCCTATTTCGGACGGGTGACCGGTGCGCGGGTTTATACCGTCCACACCTCGTCCGGTGAGGCCCTGGCGGCAGCGATCGAACAGCGCCGGGCCGGCAGCGACCTGACAATCGAGACCTGCACGCATTACCTGACCCACGACACCAGCACCGACATCGGGGCATTCGGCAAGGTCAACCCGCCGCTTCGGGAACCGGCCGATCGGGAGGCCCTGTGGGAGGGCGTCCGGTCCGGCGAGATCGACACGATCGGCACCGACCATATCCATCGGCCCGCCTCCTCCAAGGACGGCGGGATCTGGAAAGCGCAGCCAGGGTTTCCGGGGTTGGATGCCTTCCTGCCGGCCCTGTTCACCGAGGGTCACACTCGCCGCCAGGTGCCGCTTGAGCGTCTGATCGATATGGTCAGCGCGAACCCGGCCGATGCGATGGGACTGTCCCCTGCGAAGGGACGGATCATGGCCGGAGCGGACGCGGATTTCGCGATCCTGGACATGAACGCGCCGTGGGTCGTGGACAGATCCTGTCTCGCGACCGACGCGGGCTACTCGGTCTACGAGGGCCAGGAGATGTCCTGCCGGGTTATGCACACGATGGTTCGGGGCAGGTTCGCGGTGCGCGACGGCGCGCTGTCGGAGGATTCGGTCGGGACCGGCCGTTTCATTCCGCGCAAACTCGCCCCCAAGCCCTGATCCCATCCCCGCGCCCTCGCCTCATCTCTTTAGACAGCGCGCGGCGTACAGGCGGCACGTCAGGCTTTCGGAACCGGACACGGTTGTCGCGTCACGGCTTTCCTCCTGGCCTATTCCGGTCTCCGTGTCGATGTGGAACCGGTCGGCGAGCCACCCGCGAACGTGGCTCGCCGACAACGGCGTGAAGGGCCCCTGGTTGGGGACCTGTGCCTTCGACTCCACCTTTTGCCAGAGCCCGCCGTAAGCGGAGTCCAGGTTCCGGACGCTGATCACGAGGCTTCCGCCCGGCTTCAGAACCCTCTGGACTTCATCGAGCATCGCCTCCGGGTCCGGCATCTGCTCCAGAACCTGCGGCGACACAACCGCGTCGACACTCGCGTCCTGATACGGCAGTTGCGCCCCTTCGATAAGATCGGGCCGCACGTGATCGAGCGACAGGCCTTCCTGTCGGAATCGCTCGACAATGAATGACAGGTTCGCCTCGGACAACTCCGCCAGATGAAGCTCCACCCCGGGAGCAAGCCGGCGGCGGAGTTCCACGCTGTAAGTTCCGCCCCACGGCATCAGTTCGACGACCCGCGCGCCATCGGACAGGTCCGGCAGCAAACTCAGCTCCGCCTCGGTCGCAGCCCCCTGGCGGCGGGATACGTACACCCCGGCAAGCGGTGACTTCGCCCAGACCGAGTAGCCTCGGAAATCTCCGACCTGCTCCCAACTCCACCGGGTCGGATCCCAGATCGCGAACGGGTTTTCATCGTTTCGGATGGCGAAATACGGATAGGCCGGAGCGTCCGCCACCGGATAGACAGACGAGTCTGGTCGGCTGAAACCGTTCCAGGAATGCACCTGCGCGAACGGTCGACGCGGCGCCTTCATGTCGGGGGCAGTCGGACGTGCGCGTCCAATCGCGAGCGCGCCTTGAATCTCGAAGATCGCCGGTACACCCAGCATCTCCGCCAGTGCGTCCTTGTCGCCGATCCCTGCGTTCCAGATGCACGAGAATCCCCGCAGATGGGCGCTCAACATCATATGGTAGCAGGCGCCCGCGACAGATTGAACGACCGAGAAATTGCCGTGGGTCCAGCCTTTCTGAAAACACAGGAAGATCAGCGCCGAGCATTCCGCGAAATGATGATTGCCGCCGGAAATATCATGCGCCCTTCTCAGCATGTCTCGGTCGTCGACGATGATGAAGTGCCATTGCTGCTGATTGCAGGAAGACGGCGCCTCGGTGCCGTCTCGGACGATCTCGGCCAGGATATCGCGATCAATCGAGGAGCCGTCGAAATCCCGGCAGGACCGACGCGTCGCCAGCGTGTCCAGAATTTCCCGCCACCCCCGCACCGGCTGTCCGGTGACGGCTGACAGGCTTGACTGGGGCTGATCCGAAGCCCGTTCCCGCATGTGTTCGATCTCCGTTTTGGCGCTTTTCATCCGACGCGTTGACAGCAAGCCGCCGCCCAGGAAAGATGTCAACAGTTGACTATTCTGTATGGTCCGGTCACGCGGTTTTCAAAGATCTCGGGCATGGCTATGTGGGGAGTCCGAAAGAACGGGAGACGGAGGGATATCATGAATTCTCATATCAAAATGATGCTTAAGGGCGCGATCGTCGCGGCCGGCATGAGCGTGGCGGGGACTGCAGTCGCCCAGGACGAAGTGACGTTGCGCTGGGGACACTATCTCCCCAATTCGCCGTTCCTTGAGGTCGAGCAGAATTTCGTCAAGAACATTGCCGAGCGCACCGGCGGCAAGGTGAAGATCGACATCACCTACGCGGGCGGTCTGGGCAAAGGCAATGAGCTGATGACCCTGGCCGGTCGTGGTGCCATCGACATGGCGTCGATCGTGCCGGGCTATTATGCAGACCAGCTGCTGTTCATCCGGGCCTTCCAGATCCCGTTCGTGTTCGACACTCCGGCGGAAGCGATGACCCTGTCGCGCAATTCCTTCGCGGAGCTGCCGATGTTCAGTGCGGAGCTTGAAAAGTTCAACGTCAACTTCCTGTTCCACCAGCCTTTGGGTGTCTATTACCTGACCGGCCCAGATGAGGGCTGCACCGACATCGCCAATCTGGACGGCAAGAAAATCCGCAGCTTCGGCGCGGACATTCCCAAGTTGCATGCGGCGGTCGGGGCCGTGCCGGTTTCGGTCGGCGTTGGCGACGTCTACGAAGCCTTGCAGCGCGGGACCTTGGATTACTCGTTCCTGAACCCGGGCAACATCGTGACCAACCGGCTTTACGAAGTCGGAAAGTACAGCTGCGGGCCGACCATGGCGATCACCGGGCACCTGATCACGATCGGTGACAAGGCGTGGGCCAAGCTGACCCCGGAAACCCAGGCGATCTTCATGGAAGAGGCTGCCAAGAGTCAGGCTGAGT
>CALAHL010000626.1 GCA_937891725.1 uncultured Rhodospirillaceae bacterium
CCATTTCCTACCGGGCTACGATCGCGGGAGCTTTCACGAGCATCTGCGCGGTGTCACCTACCAGCGCAGGGGCGACGACGTGGTGCTGATCACCTTGGACCACACCTCGAGCTTGGTCCCGGTCGCGATGGAACGGGTCACGCCGACCACCGGAGATGCGCTGTTCCAGGCGGGCTACAGTTCCGACCGCAGCCAGGTGCTGACGGCGGATCCTGCCTGCAAATATCTCGGCCCGGCGGCGCAAGGCCGGTGGCTGCACGATTGCGAGGCGGTCGCGGGCGATTCCGGCGCGCCGATCCTGTGGGACACCGGGCACGGTCTGGTCGTGGTTGCGATCCATGTCGGACGGACCGCAGACGGGACGGGGATCGCGGAACCTTTGAATTGAAGACGCGCCCGCCCCATGACCGCTTGATTAGCCCAGAGGCCGTGCTTATCTGTCTGATGTGTGCAATGCCGAAAGGGTTGCGCGCGATTGGTGCCGCAAGTCGCGGGCCAGTGCCCTGTCTCGCTCTTGGTCGAGGAGATTGCCGGTGACCCGAGTTTCGCTTTTCAATTCGCCCCTGCTTCTGGGATTCGATCATTTCGAGCGCGCGATCGACCGCGTTCAAAAGACTCAGGCGGACGGCTACCCGCCGTACAATATCGAGCAAACCTCGGCAAACGGATTGCGAATCACGCTTGCGGTGGCCGGGTTCTCGATGGACGAGTTGACCGTCCAGACCGAGGACAGCCAGCTGGTGGTGCGCGGCAAGCAATTCGACGATGAAGACCGGGTCTATCTCCATCGGGGAATCGCCGCGCGGCAGTTTCAACGGACATTCGTGCTGGCCGAAGGCATTCTGATCGAAGGCGCCTTTCTGGACAACGGCTTGCTCCATATCGATCTGAAACGTCCGCTGGTGGAAGCGAAGGTCCAAACCATCCAGATCAAGGGCGCGGACGAAAAATCGGCCGGACGCAAATCGCGGGTTCAAGCCATCGACGTCGAACACGAAGCGGCCGAATAGCGCAGGCCCAGCGCCTACTTTGGGTCATCGCTTGCTTAAGGAGACTCCCATGACCGACTCAAACAGTTCGGGCCCTCTGCCCCAAACGATCGATTTTCAGCGGCTTGGGTTGAATCAGGTCGCATATGTCAAGGTAACCGAGGTCGACCAGGAAATCCGCTATATGGTCCATACGGCGGATGGAACAGCCGTGACCGCGTTTCCTAGCGAGGCGCTGGCCCGCATGGCCATTCGCGACCACGAACTGGAACCCGTCTCGATTCACTGACTTTCAGGGCTGATTTATCGCGGCCCCCACGCCGGGGCGATCAGGCCGCGTGGCTCGCTGCCGCCTCGCCGAACAGGGCGTAGATCGCATCGGCGGACTCGCAGCCCCGCAGCTTGGTACAGACGGATCGGTCGCGCAGCAGACGTGACACTCGGGCGAGCGCCTTGAGATGATCCGCGCCGGCCCCCTCGGGTGCCAACAGCAGAAAGATCAGATCGACCGGTTCATCGTCGATGGAGTCGAAGGCAATCGGCTGATCCATCCGCGCGAACACGCCGTAAATCCGCTCCAAATTCGGCAGCTTTCCGTGCGGAATCGCGATCCCATGGCCCACACCGGTGGTGCCCAGCCGCTCACGCTCCAGGAGAACATCGAAGATTTCACGCTGGTCAACGCCGGAAACCTCCGACGCCTTACGTGCAAGCTCTTGAAGAACTTGCTTCTTACTGCTCGCCTTCAGGCTTGGAATGATCGCCTTAGGCTGAACGAGATCCGTCACGTCCATCGGAACACTGCTCCCCCCGACCGCGCCGCTCCGGAGGACCCGGAACGGCGAGGATCGTCTTGCCTGTGCGTCGTGTGTCTGCCCGGGCGCTGATAGGCCGCCCACTCTTCGGCTATACTTGCTGGGGATCCACCCAGCCGATATTCCCGTCCGAGCGGCGATATATCATGTTCATCCGCCCGGTCTTGCGGTCTTTGAACATCATCGCCGGCGAATCTTCCAGATCCAGTCGCATGACCGCTTCCCCAACCGTCAGGGACTCGATTCCGGTCTGCACTTCAGCCACCACAACCGGCTGCCACCCGGAATCGGCTTCCGGTTCCGGCGCGTCACCGGGTTCCGCCGCCAAAACATACTGCTGGGCTGGCAGCGCGTCCGACACGTGACCTTGATGGTGGTCCCGCAGGCGGCGCTTGTACCGCCGCAGCTGCTTCGCCACCCGCTCACCGGCGGCATCGAAGGCGCCGTGAGCATCCTTGGCCGAACCCTCGGACCGCACCTGAATCCCCTTGCCGACCCGCACCACGATATCCGACTTAAAGAGGTTACCCTCCTTGGTCAGAGTGACGGTGGCGTCGATCGGATTCGAGAAATACTTCTCGGCGATCTCGGTGATGCTGTCCTCGACGTGACCGCGCAGCGCGTCACCCACGTCCAGTTGCTTGCCTTGAACTGCGATTTGCATGTTTTTCTTTTCCGTGTCGGTTCCGATGATGTAGGAACATCCCCCGCTATTGAAAGGGGTAACCCATTAAAGGAACGTTGCGACGCCGACACACTCTTCCAACGCGAAGCGGCGGAACGTATGCGGGCTGAACGATCACGTCAAGCGGCACAATCCCCCTTCTCTGGTTGGTCAACGGGGCGATCCGTCACCCCACCGCGGGCCACGACGGAGCCGTCTCCGGCGTGGTCAGCCCCTCGGCGCCACGGCCAGAGACATGGTCTTCTCCCGTCGTCGCTGAACACTGGACGGGATCCGAAGCGCTTCCCGATATTTTGCGACCGTTCGACGGGCGATGTCGACTCCATCGGTCCGCAAAAGTTCGACGATGCGATCATCCGACAGCACCTTGGTCGCCTGTTCGGCGTCGATCAGGGTCTTGATGCGATGGCGGACCGATTCCGCCGAATGGGCCTCGCCGCCGCCAGAGGACGCGATCGAAGAGGTAAAGAAGTATTTCAGCTCGTAGATCCCACGTGGGGTGGAGATGAACTTGTTGCTGGTCACGCGGCTGACCGTGCTCTCGTGCATCCCGATGGCGTCCGCGATATCGCGCAGGACCAGGGGGCGCAGGTGCTGCACGCCGCGCTCGAAGAACGCATCCTGCTGACGCACCAGCTCGGTCGACACTTTCAGGATCGTGGTCGCCCGCTGATGGAGGGAGCGGACCAGCCAATTGGCCGATTGCAGACAATCCGATAGATATTCCTTGGCTTTTTTGTCCTTGGACACGGACCGACTGACCTCGGAGAAATAGCCGTTATTGACCAAGACCCGGGGCAGGGTGTCGGAATTCAACTCAATCAGCCAGCTGCCCGACGGCCCACGGCGCATCATCACGTCCGGGATCACAGGCTGCTCGTCAATCGGATCGAAGGCGTCGCCTGGTTTCGGGTTCAGACACTTCAACTCGGTGATCATCTCGCCCAGATCGTCGGCATCGCAGCCGCAAATCCGCCTGAGCGACGCGAGATCCCGTTTCGCCAGAAGCTCCAGATTCTCCAGCAGAGCTTCCATATAGGGG
>CALAHL010000627.1 GCA_937891725.1 uncultured Rhodospirillaceae bacterium
GGTGGAATTGGGATCCTGGTTCGGCAATGTGGCCGGTTCGCTTGGAAAAATCGGCCAGGATGCCGTGCTGCTCGCGCAATCCGAAGTCGGCGAGTTGCGGGAGCGCGCGGGTGCGGATGGGCCGCGCGGCGGTTCCAGCACGATGCCGCAGAAGGCCAATCCGATCAGCGGCGAGGCCCTGATCGCCGTGGCACGGGAGGCGGCAGGCTTGGTCGGAGCCCTGCACCAGTCGCAGATTCAGGAGCATGAACGGGGCTCTCCAGGCTGGACCCTGGAATGGCAAGTCTTGCCCCGCTTGGCGATCGCGACGGCGGCCGCCACCCGGCACGCCGGGGGATTGATCGACCGAATGGATCCTCAGGTTGACCGCATGCGCGCGAACCTCGGCTCCGATGGCCTGATCCTGGCGGAGGCGGCCAGTTTCGCGCTGGCTCGACACATGCCCCGGCCGGAGGCTCAAGCCCTGGTCAAGACGATAGCAATGGACGTCGCCAAGACGGGCGGCAACCTTTTCGACAGGCTCAAGAGTGAAGTCGATGCACCGGTAGACTGGGCTCATGTTGCGGACCCGGTGAACTATCTGGGTGATACCGAACGGCTGATTGATCGAGCCCTGGCTGAGGTGCGTCCGTCGGGCCGCTGAAGACGTTAAAGCGGGATCCGAATGTGTTTGGTGGCGGGTTGGCCCCTTTTCTTTGATCCGCGAGGACTGCAAACTGCCTTCAAATCAAGTGCGGCCCGAACTCAAATAGGGCCAGAGGCAAAGGGAGACTCGCCATGAAGCTCACGCAAGACCAGCTCGCCGCGTTCGAGAAGGACGGCTACCTATTCCTGCCGGAAATGTTCACCGAGCAGGAGACCGCCGTATTGCGCAGGCATGCCGCCGAGATCTACGCGACTGACCGGGAAGAGGTCTGGCGCGAGAGCAGCGGCGTGGCCCGCACCGCCTTCGCCGCCCACACCTATGACGAGGCCCACAAGCGCCTAGGCGCGCATCCGCGTCTGGTCGAACCGGTGATGGATCTGTTGGGCGGCCCAGTCTACATGCACCAGTACAAGATCAACGCCAAGGCGGCGTTCGATGGCGAGGTCTGGCAGTGGCATCAGGATTTCGGAACCTGGCACCGGGATGACGGCATGCCGGAGCCAAATGCCATGAACATCGCCCTGTTCCTGGACGAGGTGACACCGGCCAACGGTCCGTTGCTGTTCATTCCAGGCAGCCACGTCGAGGGCACGCTGGAGGCCGGGCACGATCTGGCGACCACCAGCTATCCGCTCTGGACCCTGTCCAAGGCGGAGGTGAAGCGTCTGGCAGAGCGCGGCGGCTGCGTGGCCCCGGTCGGGAAGCCCGGCTCGGTCGTGATGTTCCACGGCAATCTGGTGCACGCCAGCCCGCCGAACATCAGCCCGTTCGACCGGACAATCGTGTATCTCAGCCTCAACCGGGTCGACAATCATATCACCGACTTCAAACGGGCCGAGTGGATCGCCCATCGGGACTTTACCCCGATCACTCCGCTGTCCGATGATTGTCTGACGGATCTCGTTGCCGACGAAGCCAAGGCGGCTTAAAGGAGCCTTTCGATGAATCTTTCCCGTATGCTCTCGGCTCGGGAGGCCGAGGGGCGACCCGTGCGCGTCGGTATCATCGGCGCCGGTAAATTCGGTGCGATGTATCTGTCACAGGCCCGGTTGACCCAGGGGATTCATATCCTGGGCGTTGCCGATCTGAATCCGGCCCGCGCGCGCGACCAGCTAGCGCATATCGGGTGGGAGCCGGAGCGGTTCGCCGCCACCTCCTTCGAGGACGCCCGCGTCCACCGATCAACCTTCATCACCGACAACGCCGACGCACTGATCGCGGCGGACGGGCTGGACGTGCTGATCGAGGCGACCGGCGATCCTGCGGCCGGGATCAAGCATTGCCTGCAGGCGATCGAGCACGGTCGCCACGTCATCATGGTCAATGTGGAAGCCGATGTGGTTGCCGGCCCTTTGCTGGCCGCCAAGGCCGAAGCGGCGGGCGTGGTCTACAGCCTGGCCTGGGGCGACCAGCCGGCGCTGATCGCGGAACATGTGGACTGGGCGCGTGCTGCCGGGTTCAAGGTGGTCTGCGCGGGCAAGGGCACCCGCTACCTGCCGCACTACCACGCCTCCACGCCAGAGACGGTGTGGGACAATTTCGGCTTCTCGCGGGAGATGGTGGAACGGGGTCGGATGAATCCCAAGATGTTCAACAGCTTCGTGGACGGCACCAAATCCGGGATCGAGATGACGGCGGTCTGCAATGCGACCGGGCTGTTGCCGCAACCCGACGGCCTGCTGTTCCCCCCATCGTCGGGTGCGGGCGTGGCGGAGGTCTGCAAGCCGGTGAGTGCGGGGGGAGTCGTGACCCTGACCGATCCTGCGATCGGCACCACCGAAGTGATCTCCTCGCTCGACCGGGACGGTAACGAGGTACCCGGCCATATCCAGTTCGGCACCTATGTGGTGATCGAGGCGGAGACCGACTACGCGACCTACTGCTTCGAGGAATACAAGATGCTCCCCGACAGCAGCTACAAATACGCGGCCCTGTACCGGCCGATCCACATGATCGGCTTGGAATTGGGAATTTCTGTCGCCTCCGTGGCATTGCGCGGCGAGCCGACCGGCAGTCCGGTGGCGTTCCATTCCGATGTGGTGGCGACCGCCAAGAAGGATATGGCGGCCGGCGACATGCTGGACGGGGAGGGCGGCTATTGCGTCTGGGGCAAGCAAACCCCGGCAGATGCCTCCCTGTCCGAAGGTTATCTGCCGCTCGGCCTCGCTCACAACGTCAAACTCACCCGTCCGATCAGACAGGGCGAAAAGCTGCGCTGGACCGATGTGGCAATCGACGAGACCAGCCAGGCAGTGAAGATCCGCCGTGAGATGGAAGCCCGGTTTGCGCGGCCGAACTCTCGGGCTGCCGAGTAGCTCTAGGCCTGCTGGAAACGCCCTTCGACAACCGGCTACAACACCGCCTCGACCGCTTCCGGCGGACGGCCGATGGCGGCATTGGGGCCGTTCTCGACGATCGGGCGTTCCAGCAGGATCGGGTGCGCCGCAATGGCTGCGAGCAGGGCCGTGTCATCGGCCTCGGCCAAGCTAAGATCTTTGTACGGTGCTTCCTTGGTGCGCATCATGGCGCGGACCGGGACGCCGAGCTTGGCGTTGAGCGCCTTCAGGGCCACCGCATCCAGAGGGGTCTTGAGGTACTCGACGACCTCCGGAACAATCCCTTTCGCCGTCAAGAGCTCAAGCGTCTGACGGGATTTCGAGCAGCGCGGGTTATGGTAGATGCGCACGGCCATCGCTTCGGTCCTTCCTAAGTCAGGTCTGAGCGGTATTCAAACATTTGGAGCCGGTCCTTGACCACATCCCCCGTCACACTCGAGACCGAACGCCTGATCCTGCGGCCTTGGCGGAAAACCGACTTAGAGCCGTTCGCGGACCTGAACGCGGATCCCGCCGTGATGAGGTACTTTCCCGCGCCGCTGGACCGCGCGGACAGCGATAGACTGGCCCGCAGACTTGAGCAGAAGTTCGCAGCCCAAGGTTGGGGCTGGTGGGCGGTCGAGGTACGCAGTGGCGCGCCTTTCATTGGGTTCGTGGGCCTGAATATCCCCGATTATGCCGATGAGCTGCCGTTTACCCCAGCCTTTGAGATCGGCTGGCGCTTGGCCAAAGACCACTGGCGCAGGGGATACGCCAAGGAAGCGGCAACCGAAGTCCTGCGCTACGCCTTTGAGGATCTGGGTCGGGAGGAGGTGGTCTCCTTCACCGCTGCCCAGAACCTCCCCTCGCAGGCGGTGATGCAGGCAATTGGGATGACGCGGGACACATCCGGCGATTTCGACCACCCCTTGCTGGCGCCGGGTCACCCACTGCGGCGGCATGTCCTGTATCGGAAACGGTAACGGTAACCCCTCAGGAGTCAAAGCTGCCGCCGATCACCCGAGACCGCCCCCGCATGACCGCGACCACGGCGCCGTCCGGGTCGGTAACCGTGATGTCATAGATCCCGGTCCGCCCGCTGACGGCGCTCTCGATCGCCTCCGCGGTCAGGGTGGTGCCGATCAGGCCGGGTCGCAGGAAGTCGATATCGGCGCCCGAGGCCACGGTCTTGCGGTCGTGGCCGTTGCAGGCATGGCCGAAGGTGCTGTCGGCCAGGGTGAAGATCACCCCGCCGTGGCACATGCCGTGCGCATTGCCGTGATGGGGTTCCAGTCTCAGCTCTGCCCTGGCGTATCCGGCCCGGGCTTCGAGCAACACGATGCCGAGCGCCTGGGCCGCAGCGTCCCGCGCCTCCAGCCAGCGGTTTGGCGGCGAGATCTTGTCCTCCCTCAAAGGCTCAGTTCCGACCGTCGAACTTGGCGGGACGTTTTTGCAGGAAAGCTCGGATGCCCTCGGCATAGTCCATCGAGAACCCGGC
>CALAHL010000628.1 GCA_937891725.1 uncultured Rhodospirillaceae bacterium
TTTCGCGCGCGCGGGACATGACGTTGTGCTGATCGACGGCTGGCCCGCCAATGTCGACGCGATCAACCGAGACGGGCTCACTCTGTCCGGCATGACTGAGACCGAGTGTTTCAACGCACCGGCCCGTGCGCTGCACATCACCGACGTGCAGAGTCTGACCCGCACCGGGCCGATCGACATCGCCTTCGTGACCATGAAATCCTTCGATACCGGCTGGGCGACCCTGCTGATCAAGGAGCATTTGGCGGCCGACGGCTTCGTGGTCTCGCTGCAGAACTGCATCAATGAGGAAACCATCGCCGGGATCGTCGGTTGGGGCCGGGTGGTCGGCTGCATCGCCGCCAAGATCGCGGTCGAGTTGACCGGGCCCGCCACCGTTCGGCGCGGCGTGGCGCTGGGTGGCGACAAGCACACCGTCTTCCGGGTCGGTGAGCCGCATGGCCGTATCACCCCCCGGATCGAGAAGGTCCGCGATCTGCTGGCCGACATCGACAGCGCGAAGACCACCACCAATCTCTGGGGAGAGCGTTGGTCGAAGCTGTGCGCCAACGCCATGGGCAACGGCACCAGTGCAGCCAGCGGGCTCGGCAGCAATGGCTGTGCGCGCGACCCGGACCTGCGCTGGCTGATGATCCGCATTGCGGGCGAGGCGGCGGAGATCGGACGCAGTCACGGCTACGCGCTCGAGAAGATCGGCAAGTTCGAGGCTGCCGACTGGATCGCCGCCTGGCGGGGTGATGCCGCGATCCGCAAGACCATCGAGGACGACATGCTGGCCGCCTGCGAGGGCCGCAGCGAAGACAACCGGCCCTCCATGGGTCAGGACATTTCCAAGGGTCGGCGCACCGAGATCGACTTCATCAACGGCTTTGTCGCCGACAAGGGCGCCGAGATCGGCATCGACGCGCCCGCCAACCGAGGTCTGGTCAAAGCAGTTACGGCTGTCGAACGCGGAGAATTGGCCCCGTCGCCGGAGCGGTTGCGGGGGATTTGAGGAGTCCGCGCGTGCGCGGCCTCCCCGAATATCGGCCCCAGGGCCTCACCCCTGAGGCCGTACTCGTCAGCCGGTTAGACGGTCATTGAGGTGCCTCGGTAGATCCGCGACCGATAGCGCGAGTCCTGCGCGTCGGGCAGCGGTGCGCCGACCAGCAGCACGGCGCGCGCGAACCGCACCAGTTCCTCCTGATGTTCCGCCTCGTCGCGCGGCTCCTCCGACCGGACCCGGCGCGTCAGGTTGATCTGGTTGGCCGGAACGTCGTGCACCAGGCGCTCGTTCTCCACACCCAAGGTCGCCGTGAACGCGTGCAGGGTGGTCTTGATGAAGTTGGCCAGCGCGAACGCCTGTCCACTGGCGCCCACCGGCACGTCCGGGGTGACCAGGACCAGTTGGCAACCGTCGAACAGCGAGGCTTTGCGTGCCACCCGGAAGTGCTGGGTCACGTTCTGGTCGATGACGCGCGCGAAGGCTTCCGGAGACAGGGGATCTTCGGCGTCGAACAGGGTGTCGGGTAGAGCTTCGGTGGGCAGTGAAATCACCGTCGTCGGCCGGGGCCAGGTGGACAGGGCCTGATCCATCGCGCCCTCGAAATGATCGCCTCCGACCAGGATGTGAACGGCGTTCTGCGGGCAATCCTTCAGAAGCTTCAAGATCGCTTCGCCGCCTTTACGGGTGCGCGCGATGATGACCGCATTGGTCACGCCATGATCGATCACCATGGAGCGGACGGCGGCGGCCACATAGTCGGCCAGATGATCGCCGATGAACCAGACGGTCTTGCCCTTCATCTGGGCCAGGCGGTCTGCCTTGGGACTGCCGAACATTTCGCGCTCGGTCGTGGAGCGCTCGACCCTGAGTCCGCCCGACGGCATGAAGGTCTCGCCGCTGACGGCCCGGTCGGCGAGGAAGAACACGGTCGCCTGAGCCACTTCCTCTTCGGTTGGCATCGAGCCCAGATGCAGCTGCGAGAGCACGCCCTTGCCGACCTTTGCGGCCTCGGCCTCGACCAAAGCTTCGGGCAGGAAGGGCAGGTCTTCGGGCGGTTCGGACACCAGCCAGGCTCCGTCGGCATTCCGATCCGCCGGCGCCTCGCGCCATCCCTCCACCGCGAGGAAATACCCGCCGAGCCGCAGGCGCGAGATCAGCCGACCCGCCAGATCGCGGGTCAGCAGGAACTGGTCCCAGGTGCACACCCCGTCGCCTTGCTTGGCGAATTCCAACGCCAGTCGGCGCAACTCGTCTGGTGCCTGACTGTCGTGTGACAGCGCGCTGATGCTGTTGCGCGCGAGCCGGTCGAGCACCCGGTTGGCGTCGAAGCCACCCCGGATTGCTCGAATGACGGCGGCATGGGTCGCGTTCAGGCGTTTGTTCTCCAGGATCAGCTTGGCCCGACGCTGAAACAGACCGGGACGATTGCCGGTTCCCGCCAGCCGATCGCCCGCGACCGGACCGGGCGCGATCGCATTGCATTGGACCTCGGGGCCAAGATAGCGCGAGAACGACTCCACCATGGCCCGCTGTCCGGCCTTCGATACGGCGTAATCGGCGCGGTTGGGGTAGGCGACCGCCAGATACTTTTCGCCGCCGAAATAAGAGGATACGTTGAGCACGTAGCCCCCGCCTTGCGCCTTCATCAGCGGCACGGCCTCATGCATCAGCAGATAGTTGGAGATCAGGTTGGCGTTGAGGGTCGCCCGCCAGGCATCGGGATCCATGTCCACGACCATATCTTCGGCCCCGGCCACTCCGGCATTGTTGATCAGGTAATCCACGTGACCGAATTCGTCGAGCGTCGCCTTGAAGGCTTTGCGCAGGGAGGCGAAATCGCTCACGTCCACGTTGGCGATGACCTTGACGCGCCGTTCGACGTTGGCGACCCCCATGTCCAGCAACTCCTCGACGATGCGCGACCGCGCGGCCTCAAGCTCCTCGGACCGTCTGGCGACCATCATCACCTTGGCGCCGGCAAGCGCCAGCAGACGCGCGATCTGCCCGCCGATGCCGGCCGATCCGCCGGTGATGAACGCGACCTTGCCCAGGTGGAGGCCGATGATGTTTTCGGCGGCCCCGAACATCGCGCGCCGTGCACCCGTGCCGAGGCCGATGCTGGACGGGAGCTTCAGGTTGATCTCGGCGATCTTCTGGTCTTTGAAGGCGACCCGGGTTGCGTGGCCGGCGGCGAACCGGGTGTTCTCGTCGTCGCGGTTGGTGTAGCGGATGATCTGGTTGCCCCAGATCGGCAGCGCCTGCATGCCTTTCTCGACATTCACCCGGGACTCGTCGCGCCAGATCCGGATCAGTTGCTCGACACCGGCCGAAAGCACCTCGTTATAGGTTTCACGATCACCGTCGCTGGGGTTCGAGATGAACACGACACGCGGAGGCTGAACGAGACCGTCTCGGGACTTCCAGTAGTGGCTGAGCGTTCGAGCTACCGCCATCGCGCCGGTGAGTTCCACGTCCATGAAGTCGTTGACGGTCGCGTCGTCCGCATCGAG
>CALAHL010000629.1 GCA_937891725.1 uncultured Rhodospirillaceae bacterium
GCGTTCCAGTCCTTCGTGCAGAACATCCCGTTCTACGGGTTTGCGGCCATGTGCCTCGATCATCCGACGGTGCAGGCGCTGATCCCCCGGGTCTCCGAGCGGCGGATCGTCACCTACGGGTTCGGCCCGCAGGCGGATGTGCGCGGCGTCGAGGTGAACATCACCCCGGCGGGCTCGCGCTTCACCGCAGTCATCACCGACCGTCTGGAAGGCACCGAACGGCGGCTCGAAAATCTGCTGCTGCCGATGTTCGGTCGGCACAATGTCCAGAACGCACTGGCGGCCATCGCGGTCGCCGCTGAGATGGGGTTGGCGGACGACGTGGTTCGGGCCGGGCTGGAGAATTTCGCCGGCGTGAAGCGGCGTTTCACCAAGACCGGCGAGGTCGGTGGGATAACCGTGATCGACGATTACGGTCATCACCCGGTCGAGATATCGGCGGTCTTGTCGGCGGCCCGTCAGGCCTGCCCGGACGGGCAGGTCATCGCTGTGGTTCAGCCGCACCGCTACACCCGTCTGCGGGATCTGTTCGAGGATTTCTGCTCCTGCTTCAACGATGCCGATACGGTTCTGGTGGCGGACGTCTACGCGGCTGGAGAGACGCCAATTGCCGGGGCGGATCGGGATTCACTGGTCGACGGGCTGCGTGTGCGCGGCCATCGCAACGTGATCGCCCTGCGGGACCCGGTCGAGCTGGCGGGCCATGTCTCGGATCTTGCACAGGCGGGCGACATGGTCGTGTGCCTGGGGGCGGGCAACATCACCACGTGGGCGCAGGCCCTGCCCGAGCAGCTGTCTCACATTCTCGGCGACGGGCCGGGCAAGACGCCGGGTCCGGCGGCCGAACCTATTCCGTTTCCGAAGGGTCGTTCCGGCGGCGGAGGGGCGGCATGAACCCGACACTCGAGCGCCCGAGGACGCGTCGTCCGATGACCAAGCTGATCGACCGGCTGCCGCAGGTGCGCGGCCAGTACCGCGAGAACGTACCTCTGGCCGAGCTGACCTGGTTCCGGGTCGGTGGGCCGTGCGAGGTGGTGTTCCGTCCGGCCGATGAAGATGATCTGGTGGATTTCCTGTCCGCCCGTCCGATTGATGTGCCGGTCACCGCGATCGGCGTCGGCTCCAACATGCTGGTCCGCGACGGTGGTCTGCCAGGGGTGGTCATCCGCTTCGGAAAGCCGTTTGCCGGTGTCGAAGCGCGGGACGGACAGGTGATCGCCGGTGCCGGGGCACTGGATGTCACGGTCGCCGCCGCTGCCCAGCGGGCCGGGTTGACCGGGCTGGAGTTCCTGTCGGGCATTCCCGGCACCATCGGTGGTGCCTTGCGGATGAACGCGGGCGCCTACGGCTCAGAGACCAAGGACGTGCTGATCTCCGCCCGCGCGATCGACGGGTTGGGTCATGGCCACACCCTTACGACGGCGGAGATGGGCATGTCCTATCGCCACTCTGAGGTGCCGGCGGATTGGATCTTCACCAGCGCCGTCTTCAAGGCCTGGACCGGCGATCCCGAGACCATCGCCAACGCCATGCAGGACATCCGCAACGCGCGGGAGAAGACCCAGCCGCGTCGGGTGCCGACCGGTGGATCCACCTTCGCAAATCCTGAAGGCCACAAGGCATGGCGGCTGATCGATGCGGCCGGTTGCCGGGGGCTGCGGATCGGCGGGGCGATGGTGTCGGACCTGCACTGCAATTTCCTGCTGAACACCGGCGGCGCCACCGGACAAGACATCGAGCGGCTGGGCGAGGAGATCCGCCGTCGGGTGTTCGAGACCAGCGGCGTGAAGCTGCGCTGGGAGATCAAGCGCATGGGCGTTCCGGCCGAAGGTCAGAGCCCGGTTCCGATGGGAGTACCCGAGGCATGAGCACCCAGATGCGGAATTCCGAAACCCACGTGGCGCTGCTGAAGGGCGGCTGGTCGGCTGAGCGCGATGTCTCCCTGTCCACCGGCGCCGAATGTGCCAAGGCGCTGCGCACCGCCGGGTTCAAGGTGACGGAGGTCGATGTCGGACGGGATGTGGCCGCCAAGCTGACCGCAGTTGGCGCCGACGTTGTGTTCAACGCCCTGCATGGCCCGATCGGCGAGGACGGGAACATCCAGGGCCTGCTGAACATCATGAATCTGCCCTATACCCATTCCGGCGTGCTGGCCTCGGCCATGGCCATGGATAAGCCGAAGGCCAAGGATGTGTTCGCACGTCTGGGCCTGCGTTGCCCCGAAGGCATGGTTCTGACCATCGACGATTTCTCGAACGGCCATCCGATGGAGCCGCCCTATGTGGTCAAGCCGATCGACCAGGGCTCCAGCGTCGGCGTCCACATCGTCAAGGAAGGCTGCAACTACCGGCCGACCGCTGAGGATTGGACGTTCGGGCGATATGTGCTGGTGGAGCGGTTCATCGCGGGTCGGGAGTTGACCGTTGCGGTGATTGACGGCGAGGCGCTGGCGGTGACCGAGATCACGTCGGATCGGGGATTCTACGATTACGAAGCGAAATATGCCGAAGGCGGTTCGGTGCACGTGCTTCCCGCCGCGTTGCCCGAGGCGATCACTCGGCAGGCGCTGGAAATCTCCGAGGCGGCCTACCGCGCTCTGGGGTGCCGAGGCGTCGCGCGTGCCGATCTCCGCTACGACGATACCGAGCGGGATCCAGGCGATTTGTATCTGCTGGAGATCAACACCCAGCCGGGTATGACGCCGACCTCGTTGGTCCCGGAACAAGCGGCCTTTCGCGGCATTTCCTTTCCGGAACTGGTGACCCGAATGGTCCGGGAGGCGAAATGCGACTCCTGACGCCCTCAAGATCCTCAACCCGTAGCGCCCCGACCCGCCGGGCACCGGTCCGCCGTCGGCAGGCGCCGAAATGGCGTGGGCCGGTGATCCGGTTCGGTCTGGCGGTCTGCGTGATCGCCGGGATCGGGGGCGGGATCGGTTGGGCGGTCCGGACCGGGATCGCGGATCACGTCTGGCAGACCACGGCTGATGGTGTGATCACTCTGACCGCCGATGCTGGATTGCGGGTCGATGAGGTCCTGGTGGTCGGACGACAGGAAACCTTGGGCGAGGATCTGCTCGCGGCCCTCAACGTGGCGCGCGGCACACCGATCCTCTCGGTCGATCTCGTCGAGGCGCGGGATCGGGTGATGTCGCTGCCCTGGGTCAAGTCCGCCAGGATCGAACGTCAACTGCCGGACGCCCTGTTCATCGAAATCGAAGAGCGCATTCCCCTGGCGCTTTGGCAGCGCGAGGGAAGCTTCACGATGATCGATCAGGACGGTGATCCGATCCACGGCCGGACCATCGGCCGGTTCGCGTCCCTGCCGATCGTGATCGGCGACGATGTGCCCCGGCGCGCGTCGGAAGGCCTCGCGATGCTGGCGGCCGAGCCGAATCTGGCCAGCCGCGTCACCCATCTGAGCTGGATCGGCAACCGACGCTGGAGCGTGCGGATCGATCACGGGATCTCAATCGAGCTGCCGGAGATCGAACCGGCCAAGGCCTGGAACCGTCTTGCCGTGATCGAACGGGAGCGCGGCGTTCTGAATGCCGACGTGAACACCGTCGATCTTCGTCTGCCGGATCAACTGATTTTCCGTACCACCCCCGAGGTGATCGAGCGCGTTCGTGCGCCCGGTCGCAGCACCTAAAGGAAGCCGAACGTGAAGAAACCCCTCGGCAAGCAACGCAGCGGACTGGTCGCCGCCCTCGATATCGGATCGAGCAAGGTGTGCTGTTTCGTGGCCCGCATCGGAGACGGTGCCGGAACCGCCTTGCTGCCGCGCGTGGCCTCGATGGGTGGCGGTGCCGGAATCCCCGGCATCCGCGTCGGCGGGATCGGTCACCAAATCTCCCGCGGGGTCAGAGCAGGCCAGATCGTCGACACCGACGAGTTGCAGACCTCGATCCTGAATGCCGTGCACGCCGCCGAGAAGATGGCGGGCGAGACCCTCGGCGGGGTGATCGTCAACCTGTCCGGCGGTTGGCCGATGTCGCAGACCGTCGGTGTGGAAGTCTCGATCGACGGCCATGAGGTCGGCGACACCGACGTGCGCCGGGTGCTGGACCAAGGCCGCTCGCTGGAAGGGCTGGACGATCACGAACTGATCCACACGATCCCGGTCGGTTTCGCGATCGACGGCGCCAACGGGATCCGCGATCCGCGCGGCATGTTCGGCCAGACCCTGGGCGCGCACATTCATGTTGTGACCGCCGCCAGCGGTGCCGTGAAGACCCTGCGCACCGTCATCGAACGCTGCCACCTCGATATCGAGGCGACGGTGATCGGGCCTTACGCCTCCGGTCTCGCGACCCTGGTCGAGGACGAGATGGATCTGGGCGTCACCGTGATCGATATGGGCGGCGGCACCACCAGCATAGCGGTCTTTTTCGACGGCAATGTGGTCTACACCGACTGCATCTCTATCGGTGGCCAGCATGTGACCAGCGACATCGCGCGCGGCCTGTCGACCCCGATCCTGTCGGCCGAGCGGATCAAGACCCTGTACGGCTCGGCGATGGCCAGCCCGCTTGACGATCAGGAAGTCATCGACGTCCCCCAGATCGGCGAAGAGGAGCACGCGCATCCGAACCATGTGCCGAAATCGCTGCTGGTCGGCATCGTCCGGCCGCGTCTGGAAGAAACCTTCGAGCTGGTCCGGTCCCGTTTGGAAGCCAGCGGCTTCGATAAGATCGCCGGCCGTCGGGTCGTCCTGACCGGTGGCGCCAGCCAACTGCCCGGCGTCCGGGAATTGGCGCAATCAGTGCTCGACAAGCAGGTCCGGATGGGCAAGCCGAACAAGGTTATGGGCTTGGCCGAAGCGGCCGGTGGTCCGGCCTTCGCGACTTGCGCAGGTCTGCTGGTTTACGCCGCGCAGCCGCAGATGGACGCGAGCCGCCTCTTGCCGCTCCCGCAACCTGAGCAGGCGGGGCTTGTCGGCCGCGTCGGCTCCTGGCTGAGGGCCCATTTCTGATGAGCCGCTTTTACCCCAACCACCCGGCGTAAACGCCGCCAATCCGGCGCCGATCCCCGCGCCCCGGATGATCCCAGGCCGGACCAGAGATCGCGATCCGAACCGCCAACACGCACAGCATCAGACGGGTCCGCCCGTCCCGAAGACAAAACCGAACAGACCCAGTCCCGGAGGCTACCATGACCATCAACCTGACCGTTCCAAACGACGACAAGGACCTGTCCCCCCGCATCACCGTGATCGGCATCGGTGGGGCCGGCTGCAACGCCGTCAACAACATGATCCGTTCCGACCTGGGCGGGGTTGAGTTCATCTCGACCAATACCGACAGCCAGGCGCTGAACCAGTCGCTGGCCGATGTCCGCATCCAGCTGGGCGCCGAAGTCACCCGCGGCCTGGGCGCCGGCTCGCGCCCCGATGTGGGCAGGGCGGCGGCCGAGGAATCGATTGATGAGATCCTCGGTGCGATCACCGACAGCAACATGGTGTTCATCACCGCCGGAATGGGCGGCGGCACCGGGACCGGCGCGGCTCCCGTTATCGCACGTGCCGCCCGTGAGCGGGGCCTGCTGACCGTCGGCGTTGTCACCAAGCCATTCCATTTCGAGGGTCACCACCGGATGCGGCTGGCCGAGGCCGGCATCGAAGAGCTGACCGACTATGTCGATACGCTCATCATCATTCCGAACCAGAACCTGTTCCGAATCGCGAACGAGAAGACCACCTTCGCCGACGCCTTCAACATGGCGGACGACGTGCTGCACTCCGGCGTCCGGGGCGTGACCGACCTGATGGTCATGCCGGGCCTGATCAATCTCGACTTCGCCGACATTCGCACGGTGATGAGCGAGATGGGCAAGGCCATGATGGGCACCGGCGAGGCGTCCGGTGAGAAGCGGGCGGTCGACGCCGCCGAGGCGGCGATCAACAATCCGCTGCTGGAAGACACCACGATGAAGGGCGCGCGCGGCGTTCTGATCAACATCACCGGCGGCTTCGACATGACCCTGTTCGAGGTCGATGAGGCGGCCAACCGGATCCGCGAAGAGGTCGATCCGGACGCCAACATCATCTTCGGCTCGACCTTCGACGAGAAGCTGGATGGCGTGATGCGGGTCTCCGTGGTCGCGACCGGCATCGCGGCCGAAGGCATGGTTGCCAAACCCCGTCCGAATGCCCTGTCTCTGGTGCGTCCGGCCGCTCCGAAGCAGCTTGAGACGGCCAAGCTCGAGGCCCGCCCGGCGGCTGCGACCCGTCCGGCTGTGGCCAATGCCCAGGCCTCCGGCATGTCCAATCTGGACATCAGCCGTCAGGCCGAAGCCGGTTTCGGTGAACTGACCATGCCCGACATGCCGGAAGCCGACTCGCAGGACGGGGCCGAGCAGGAGGTTGCCGCAACCGCGGTCGGCGAAAGCGCCCCGTTGGCGCTCGATCTGCCGGACACGGCGAGCGGAGCAAAGGAAGAGGCGCCATTCATCGCACCGGCTCCAACCCTGCCGGAACGTCGTCCGATGACCTCTCACGGAGCGGCGCCAGCCGATCCGATGAAGGCGGCCGACATGGCCAATGCCAGCGGCTCCGGCGATGCTCCGAAGAGCGGGACCCGCCTGTTCCGGGCGATCACCGGTCTCGGGCTGTCTGGCAAGCGTGAGGACGCACCGGAATCCGCTCCGGCTGAAACCCGGGCCGCTGCTCCGGCACCTCAGCCGACGGTCCAGCCGGCCGCCGAAACTCCGGCCAAGCCGGTGCAGCCGCGTCTCGGTGCGCTCAACCCAGGCGATCGGGTTCGCTCCAGCCAGAAAGAAGACGATCTGCTGGATATTCCGGCGTTCCTGCGCCGGCAGGCCAACTAAACGCCGAATATGATACATTCGGCCCGGTTTCGGCAGACGCTCGGACACAATATTGCACGCGAGCGTCTGCCCGTAACAACCGGTAACAATTGGTGATTTTGCTAGCCCCATTGGATCGGATAGATCTAATGGGGTTCGTTTTTTTACCCGGTCGAGCTCGCTGGAATTTCGGGTAGCGACTCGCGGGAAACCGAGGATCTTCAAAGGGGCCGAGGGGGCCCGGAAGTCCACGGGACGGTTGGGACGCGGCGTCTAATATCAGATCCATCAGAGATGTTTAGACGTTCATTATGGCCTGCTCGGGTCCACTTTAAGGCGAGACGAGGGTTCAAATGCCGGAAGGATTTCCAAGAATGATGTACGGAACCGTACGGCAAAAGACCATCAAACAGCCGATCCCCTGTCGGGGCATCGGCCTGCATAGCGGGCGCCAGATCAGCATGACCCTCCGGCCGGCTGCGGCCGATACCGGGATCGTTTTCCTTCGCACCGATGTCGCAGCGGCGGGTCAGCAGGACCCGATCATTCCCGCGTTGTGGAATCGGGTGGTCTACACCCAGCTTTGCACCGTGATCGCCAACGAAGACGGTGTGTCGGTCGGCACGATCGAGCATCTGATGGCGGCTTTGGCCGGCTGTGAGATCGACAATATCGTGGTGGACGTGGACGGGGCCGAACTTCCGGTGATGGATGGCTCGTCCGATCCGTTCATCCTGCTGATCGAAAGCGCAGGCGTGGTCGAACTGGACGCGGCCCGCCGGGCGATCGAGATCCGATCGGCCGTGCAGAGCGGCGATGACGTTCGGGGCGTGACCTTCGATCGTGGACCGATCTGCTCGATCGACTTCGAGATCGATTTCGAGAGTTCCGTGATCGGCCGGCAGCGTCGTCGGCTCGAGCTGGTGGGCGATGCCTTCAAACAGGATGTTTCGAAGGCGCGGACCTTCGGGTTTCTTTCGGATACCGAGAAGCTGCGCTCGATGGGCCTGGCCCTTGGCGGCTCGCTCGACAATGCGGTCGTGATCGATGAGGACCGGGTACTGAACGAGGGTGGGCTTCGCTTTAAGGACGAATTCGTGCGCCACAAGATCCTGGACTGTGTCGGCGATCTTTATCTCGCAGGCGCACCGATCATCGGCGATATCAC
>CALAHL010000630.1 GCA_937891725.1 uncultured Rhodospirillaceae bacterium
ACTGTGAAGGGCGTTGTCGGCCTCGGACTGCCGACGATCACCCTGGCGCTGCTGACCGCCACACTGGGTCTGAAGGATGCGATGGCGATCCTGCTGATCCCGTCGATCGTGACCAATGTCTTTCAGATGGCTCGGGGCGGAGCGTTCCGGGCGCTGTGCCGCCGGTTGTGGCTGTTTCTGGTGCTGCTCGCCGCCGGCTGTGTGTTGGCGAGCGGGGCGGTCGCGGTGGTGGATGCGGTGTGGTTGAGCGGGCTTCTGGGCGTCTCGATCGTGCTCTATGCGATGTTGGGGCTTGCCACGCCGCCCTGGCCTAAACCGGGACGCCGCGAGATCTGGCTCAGCCCTGCTGTGGGGGCCGTCACCGGCCTGCTGACCGGCCTGACCGGCTCGTTCGTGATGCCGTCGGTACCCTATCTACAAGCCCTCGGCCTGCCGCGCGATCATCTTGTCCAGGCGATGGGGATCACCTTTATGGTCGCGACCCTGGCGCTGGCCGTCGGGCTCGGGGGCCGGGGGCTGGTATCCGATGGCACCGTCACGGTATCGGTCCTGGCGACCCTCCCGGCTCTGGGCGGGTTGTGGATCGGCACATGCCTCCGGGGCACGCTCTCCGACCGGCTGTTCCGAAAGGTTCTGTTCATATCGCTGGTATTGGTGGGCGTCTGGATCGTGATAAAGGCTGGAACTTTTTAAAGCCAGGAACGTTCTATAGAACATTGGGCGGATGACCGCCTCCTTCCGATCCGAATTCAGTTCATTTGTAAAACGAGACCCCATGGCCCAGCACCCGGATATCTGCGTGATCGCAAACATCAAGTCGGGTAAGCAGGACGATGTGGACCGGGAGAAGCGGATACGCTCCGCCTTCGAGCAACGCGGCGTGGAGATTGAATTCAAAGCCATTCAAGACGGACGCAATCTGGCCAGGGAGGCCCGGCGGACGGTCGACCAGGGATATTCCACCATTGTGGCGGCAGGCGGTGACGGCACCATCTGCGCCGTGGCTTCGGCGCTTCGCAACACGGATTGCACGATGGGAATTATCCCGCTCGGCACCTTCAACTACTTCGCACGATCCCTCGAGATTCCTGCCGACATTGAAGCGGCGACCGATATCATCACCGATGGGGCGACCCGAAGCGAACGTGTGGCGACGATCAACGATGCGGTGTTTCTGAACAATGCCAGCCTTGGCGCGTATCCGGCAATCCTGAGGAACCGGGAGGACATCTACCGCCGCTGGGGCCGCAGCCGGGCGGCGGCGTACTGGTCGGTGCTGGTGACTTTGGTGACCCTGCGGCGGCCCCTCCGTCTCAAGATCACAATCGGAGATAAGAGCCACACCGTGCGGACCCCGTTGGCGTTCGTCGTAAACAACGCCTTTCAGCTTGAGGAGATCGGCCTGACCGGAACCGATCATATCGAGAATGGAGATCTGGCGCTCTATCTGGCGCCTGACGACGGGCGGTGGGGCATGTTGCGCCACGCCATTGCGCTGGCGCTCGGACGGGCGGAGCAGCATGAGAATTTTGAAGTTCTGGCCGGGTCCGACATCCAGATCGAGATGGGAAAATCATCCCGTCATGTTGCCCGGGATGGAGAGCGGGAGCGCATGACCGGACCCCTCAAGATCAAGGTCTTGCAGGATGCCCTCACTCTGCTGGTGCCATCGTCGCAGACGACCGGGATCAGATGACCCGAACCAGATGACCTGAACCAGATGAAACGTGTCATTCACCTGTCCGACCTGCATTTCGGGCGCGATCGCCCGGAACTGGTGAAACCGCTGACCGATCTTGTGAACCAACTGGCGCCGGATCTGGTTGTGATATCTGGCGACCTGACCCAACGCGCCCGCAGATCGCAGTTCCAGAAGGCCCGGGCGTTTATCGATACCCTTGCTCCCGAAGTCCTGGTGGTGCCGGGAAATCACGACGTTCCCTTGTACAATGTCTTCAGACGTTTTCTGACGCCGTTTCGTCGATATCGACGATGGATCGATCAGGACCTTCAACCGGTCTTTGTTGACGACGAGATCCTCGTGGTCGGAATCAACACGGTGGATCCTCTGAGTGTCCAGCGCGGTCGGGTCCGAAGCCGCGCGCTGTCTCGAGTTCGAGATGTATTTGTGCAGCACGCGCAGGACCGGATACGGATCATCGTGGCACACCATCCGCTTGAACACGCACCGCATCAGCAGAAAAAAATCATGCGCGGCGCTGATTCGGCGATGGCCCAGTTTATTGAAGCCGGTGCCGACATGATCTTGTCAGGCCACCTGCACAGCTGGCGGGCAGAGCCGTTTGCCGAGCAGTCCGACGTCACAGCCACTTTGCAGATCCACGCGGGAACCAGTCTTTCGGACCGGACCCGGGGTGAGGAGAACGATTTCAATCTGATTGAGATCGACGGCGAGACAATCGCAGTGACCCGCTACTCGGCGTCGCCGACCGCCAAGGTGTTTTCCAGTTCGGACGTTTCCAGGTTCAAGACGCGGTCAGGTTGGTCAGGATCTTCCCTCAGCTGAAAAATGGCCGACCGCCAAGGGTCGAGGGCCGGCCATCTCAGTTGAAGCGCCTATTGTCAGCGATCAGTAGGCCGCCAGCGCGTTGCCCGGCGAGCCGGTGGCCCCCTTCACGGCGAACGGATTGAAGATATAGGCGAACTCGTCAACGCCGGCGGCGACCAGGTTCTCGGTCGCGACGTTCTCGTGGATGAAGATGCCGTTCTTGGCGAGGAAGATCTGGTGCACCGGGAAGACCTGGGTCTTGTCCGGGTTCGGCACCACCTCGACCGCCCAGGCATCGGAGCCGACCACGGCGACGCCCTTTCCGACCAGGTACTCGGCGGCCGGAATGCCGATGCCGGGCTCGCCCGAATTGAAGGTGGCGTTATCCTTGATCCACTTGGCGCCCCACCCGGTGTGCAGGATCACCACGTCGCCTTCGGTGATCTCCGCCAGATTTTGGGCTTTCATGGCCGCTTCGATGTCCTCGACGGTGATCTCCTCGCCCAACTCCATGGGGCGGCCCTTCAGCGCCTCGAAGTTCAGCAGGATGCCGCGGGTGAAGAACGGTTTGACATGCTCGATGCCCAGCTTCTTCACGCCATAGCCCCCGATCACCTCGCTGGCAGGGGTGCCGTTGTAGAACAGCTCTGTGTCTCCGCCGACACCGATATGGGCGAGACCGTCGAACTGGGTACCGACCTGGCCGATTTCGGTCGCCAGGAAATCGTCCATCCAGATCACGTGGTTCTCGCCGAACGGCCCGCCGGCGAGCCCGGAAGTCGCGCGCACCGCGAACACACGTTGTCCGAACAGCGGCATCTCCGCCTGATAGGTGCGGGCGAGCGAGACCGTGTTGCCGGTCTTGATCAGCTTGGTGGCTTCGAGAGCCTTGGCCGGCGTCATCAGGTTGGAGGCGCCCGCCTGGTCGTCGGCACCGTATTTCGAGGGGTACCAGTTTTCTGCGGCCTGAGCCTGGACACCGAGGCCGAGCGTGCCGGCCAACGCCAGCGCTAAGACGGTTTGTTTGAACATGTTCCGCTCCCTTTTGAACGTTTTGATTGTTCATTAACCTTATGAGTGTGCCATGGGCCGCGATCGGTTTCCATGGACCGAACCGGTCGACGCTCTGGCGTCCGGCAAGGGACACGGTTAACGTCCCGGCATGACACAGAACCGCGCCATCCATAGCTCCGCCGAAGCTCCCGAAATCCCGACCGGCATCGATGCGCCGTCCCAGGTGGAGGCCGCCATCGGCCAGCGCCGCTCGGTTCGCGCCTTCAAGCCGGATCTGGTCCCGCGGGAGACCGTGGAGCGGATATTGAAAGTCTCAGCCCGGGCGCCATCCGGCACCAACATGCAGCCCTGGCGCGCCCACGTGCTGACCGGGGCGGCGAAGGACCGGCTCTCGGCGGCGGTCCTCAAGGCGTTCGACGACCCGGAGATCGAAGGCAAGAGCGAGTACTCCTACTATCCCAAACAGTTCCCCGAGCCGTTTCTGGCGCGCCGCCGGAAGGTCGGCTGGGACCTGTACGGCCTGCTCGGCATCCAGAAGGGCGACACGGACCGCATGCACACCCAGCACGGCCGCAACTACACCTTCTTCGACGCGCCGGTGGGCATCATCTTCACGATCGATCGGCGGCTCGAGATCGGCTCCTGGCTCGATTACGGGATGTTCCTGCAGAACGTGATGATCCTGGCCCGCGACCACGGCTTGGAGAGCTGCCCGCAAGCCGCCTTCGCGCCCTATCATCAGCCGATCCGGGAGGTCCTGGGCCTGGACGACGGCGAGGTTGTGGTGTGTGGCCTGTCACTGGGATACGCCGATTGGACGGTCCCGGAGAACACCCTGATCACCGAACGCGCGCCCCTGGAAGACTGGGTCAGCTTTCAGGACGCGTGACGACGACTGACGCCAAAAATCATAACGAGACCGGGAGGATGGAATGACGGACAGGCGGGTGATGCTGGTGACGGGAGCCGCCAGCGGGATCGGGCAGGCGACGGCGGAGACGCTGGCGCGGGCCGGTGACGAGGTGGTGGTCGCAGACCGCAATGCCGAGGGCGCCGAGACGGTGGCCGCCGGAATCCGCGCCGCCGGTGGTTCGGCACATGCGCGG
>CALAHL010000631.1 GCA_937891725.1 uncultured Rhodospirillaceae bacterium
CTCGCCACATTGGGCACGTTCATCCTGTGGATGGGCTGGTTCGGCTTTAACGGTGGCTCGCAGCTTGCCATGGGGTCGGCAGCGGATGTGGTCGCGATCGCAAACATCTACGTCAACACCAACCTGGCCGCAGCGGCCGGAGTGGTGGTTGCCATCATCCTGACGTCGATCCTCTACAAAAAGGTCGATCTGACCATGGCACTGAATGGTGCCCTGGGCGGCTTGGTCGCCATCACGGCGGAGCCGTCGGCTCCGAGCCCGATGATGGCGGTCTTTATCGGTGGCATCGGCGGTCTGCTGGTGGTCTTCGCGGTTCCGCTGCTGGACAAGATGAAGATCGACGACGTGGTCGGTGCAGTCTCCGTCCACCTTGTGGCCGGCATCTGGGGTACCATCGCGGTGGTCTTCTCCAACGGCGATGCAAATATCGTGACGCAGCTGATCGGCATCGTCGCAATCGGCGCCTTCATGGTCATCACCACCAGCATCGTCTGGTTCATCCTCAAGGTCTCGGTCGGGCTGCGTCCGAGCGAGGAGGACGAAATGATGGGTCTCGACCGTGCGGAGTGCGGCATGGAAGCCTATCCGGAGTTCGGTAAGGGCTCCCAGACGATCTAAGTCTGACTCTCTCGGTCCGGCGGCCCTGGTCGCCGGACCCCCAATTCTCTCCCTAAATTGCCCGGCGGTTCCGACTGCCGGGCTTTTCTGCGCCCGCAGGCCATTTTTCTTTAGCCAGCGCTTCAAGGTTGCCTGCTAAGTCTCTGTCGGATAGAGTGCTTCCTTGATTGGAACAAAACCGGCACGGGGGTTGACCATGGCGCGGGCAAGCGCGCGGGACGCAGCGAAGCATCCCGGATCGGAAGCAGGCGCAGATGCGTCACGGGGCGGCGGTGTGCGATTCCTGCCGGACGCCGCCAATCGTTATCTGAAACGTCGGGGTGAGGAGATCCTGGGTCTGGCTTTGATGGGGCTCGCCGCACTGCTGGCCGTGGCCCTGCTCGGATTCGATGCGAACGACCCGTCCCTCAACTCGATCGCGGCCACGACCGCCGTCGCCAATCCGCTCGGCCGTCCAGGTGCGCTGGTCGCCGATCTGGTGCTGCAGTCTCTCGGCATGGCGAGTGCGCTTCTGGTTCTGGTTCCTGCTGTCTGGGGCTGGCGCGTGCTGCGGCATGAGCGGACGCGTCTGCTGACCCTGCGGCTGACCGCGACCCCGTTCGCCCTATCGCTTGCGAGTTTTGCCCTGGCCTTGGCACCGGTGCCGCTGGTCTGGCCCCTGCGTGCCGGGCTGGGCGGGTTTCTGGGCTCTCTGATGCTCAATCCCGCAGCCGAGCTGGCGCCGTATCTTGAGCCGGTCGGTGGTGTTCTGGCACTTGCGGTCGCGGCCGGGCTGGTGGCTTTGGTCCTGGTGGCGTGGATTCTGGGATTGCGGGTGCGCGACGGGATTACCGCCCTGGTCGCGACCGTCACCGGCGCTGCCTGGCTCGCCCGAACCCTGACCCGAGGGGCGGTTGCCGGCGGGCGTATGGGCGCCAAGGCGGGAAGTCAGGCCTGGAAGACCGGCGAATCCGTGCTGCGGCGGGAGCCGAATCTGACCGATGACGATCCGGTGGACGACGATGCGCCGGACTCGGCGCCCGTCAGCCGCTCGATCACCCGCCCGTCGAGACCGGCCCCGGCCGCACCCGTCGCCCCCACCACAGCTCCGGTCGCCAAGCGTCCGGACCGTCCGCGCAAGGATGCCCGGCAGGCCACATTCGATCTCGGACAGGAGGCCGGGGCCGCCGGCGATTACGAGTTTCCGCCGCTCGACCTGCTGACCGAGGCACCGGAGACCAGCCAGGGGCCCGAGGAGGGCTCGCTGGAGCAGAACGCCCGCATGCTGGAAAGCGTGCTGCAGGATTTCGGCGTCAAGGGCACCATCGGCAATGTCCGCTATGGGCCGGTGGTCACGCTGTACGAACTGGAACCCGCGCCGGGCACCAAATCCGCCCGGGTGATCGGCCTGTCCGACGACATCGCCCGCTCGATGAGCGCGGTTTCCGTCCGGGTCGCCGTGGTGCCGGGGCGCAATGTGATCGGCATCGAGCTGCCGAACGCCACCCGCGAGATCGTCTATTTCCGCGATATCCTGGAATCGAAGCCGTTCCGCGAGACCCAGCACAAACTGGCGATCGCGCTCGGCAAGGATATCGGCGGCACGGCGGTGACCGTCGATCTGGCCCGCATGCCGCATCTGCTGATCGCCGGGACCACCGGGTCGGGCAAGTCGGTGGCGGTCAACACCATGATCCTGTCGCTGCTGTACCGGCTGCCGCCGGAGCGGTGCCGGTTCATCATGATCGACCCGAAGATGCTGGAGCTGTCGGTCTATGACGGCATCCCGCATCTGCTGTCGCCGGTGGTGACCGATCCGAAGAAGGCCGTGGTCGCCCTGAAATGGACCGTGCGCGAGATGGAGAGCCGCTATCGGGCGATGTCCAAGCTCGGCGTCCGGAACATCGACGGCTACAACGCGCGGCTGGCCGAGGCGGTCAAGAAGGGCGAGGTGCTGAAGCGCAAGGTCCAGACCGGCTTCGACGCCGAGACCGGCAAGCCGGTGTTCGAGGAAGAACCGCTCGACCTGACCCCGCTGCCGTTCATCGTGGTGGTGATCGACGAGGTCGCCGACCTGATGCTGGTCGCGGGCAAGGACATCGAGGGTGCGGTCCAGCGGCTGGCGCAGATGGCGCGGGCCGCCGGCATCCACGTGATCATGGCGACCCAGCGTCCCTCGGTCGACGTGATCACCGGCACCATCAAGGCGAACTTCCCGACCCGGATCAGCTTCCAGGTCACCTCCAAGATCGACAGCCGCACCATCCTGGGCGAGCAGGGCGCCGAGCAGCTGCTCGGCCAGGGCGACATGCTGCACATGGCCGGCGGCGGGCGGATCACCCGGGTGCACGGCCCGTTCTGCTCCGACGAGGAGGTCGAGGACGTGGTCCGCCACCTCAAGTCCCAGGGCGAGCCGGAATACAACGAGTCGATCACCGAGGACGACGACGCTCTGCCGGATCCGTTGGGCATGGGCAACGAGATTTCCGGCGGCAATGGCGGCTCCGGCGACGAGACCTACGATCAGGCGGTCGCCATCGTGGCCCGGGAGGGCAAGGCCTCGACCAGCTTCATCCAGCGCCATCTGAAGATCGGCTACAACCGGGCCGCCAGCATCATCGAGCGGATGGAACAGGAAGGCGTGGTCAGCCAGGCCAACCATGTCGGTAAGCGCGAGGTCCTGGTCGGCGACCATTCCGCATCATCGATGGACTGAGGTCCTTGATGGGAGGCCTGCGGAGAGGCCACAGGTAAGTATTTCGAGTAGTCTCCTCTGGCGGCACGTTTGTTGAAAATGAAACGTCTTATTTAAAAGACTAGGAACATGTTCGAACATGCTGTGCCTAAACTCGTCTTATGTGGATGGAGGAGAGTCTTGAGCGGCTTTGAGAGACTGATCATCGAGACCGAAACAGCCGAGGTCGATTGCTGGGTCGAGGTTGCAAGGACGAACGAGGAGCACGAGCGGGGACTGATGGGCCGGACCAATCTCCCAGAGCGTTTCGGCATGCTCTTCATGGAGAGTCGCCCGGTCGCCAAACGGATGTGGATGAGGGGCACACCGATTCCGCTCGACATCGTTTTCATCGACCCCGATTGGCGAATTTTGAGAATCGAGCACTCGGCCGCACCCGAGTCCGAAAAAATGATCTGGTCGTTCGGGCTTTCGCAGGCGGTACTTGAGCTACCAGGCGGAACGTGCAGATCCCTAGGTATCGAAAAGATGAACCCTGTCTCGCTAGCGCGGTAAGAAAATTTGCCTTAATAGCGATTAGTATCTTGGAAAATTTTACGATTATAACTACCTTTAAGTTAGTAGGCACTCAACCCTACTGTGCAGGTAACTTTTCGAGGAGATTGCCATGAAGAATGATATCGCGGTTGATCGCAAGAAAGTTTTCGGACGGAACGGCTCTCGGCCGCAGCCAATCCGAGATCAATCCAACTAGGTGATTGCGCGCCCGGCGCATCGCGCCGGGCGCGCATCGATACGCCGACGCGGAAACTTCGGCGCGGATAATTTTCTGATTGGTACTGTGGTAAGAGAGGCGTCGAGTCGGTGATTCTTCACGAAACAAATTTGGCAAACCCAAATATCGATACCGCGCGCTATCTGAGATCAAGGACCAATCAAGAATTGGCGAATGGCATAGTCCATGTACTTGAGGCCCTCGCGGACGCCGGATATCGTACTGAATCCGTCAAGAAATTGGTGCGTTCGCTGAACACGGATGTCAAATTCAGTGCCTTCCTGCATGTGTTGAACGACCGTCTACTCGCCTATATCGACGACCACGACGTCACGGGAATCCAAGAGATTCTTGAGCTTGCGCCTGAGGTTATTGAGGAAAACCAAGATATTCGGGTGTTCGGCTGGTATTTGGGTGGACCTTCTATTCCCTGGGCTCAGTACTTGTTCGATGCCTGCGATCAGAGCTTCCGCGAGACCTACAACGTTTTCTTTGACGGCGAGAACCCATCCATCGAAGAGTACGGCCTTTCGAAACAGGCACTGTCGACCGCGCTCGAATG
>CALAHL010000632.1 GCA_937891725.1 uncultured Rhodospirillaceae bacterium
CGCTGATCAGGGTGACGACCGTGTCGATCTTACTGGCGACCTTGTCGAGCGCTTCGACACGCATTTGGGTCTGCGAGGCTTCCTCATTGGCGCGACGGGCCTGAGTCGACGATTGCGCAATCTTGTCCGAGATCTCCCGGATCGAGGCAGACAACTCCTCCGCCGCCGAGGCAACGGTCTGGACATTGGGGGCGGTCTGCTCGGCGCTGGTGACACCATCCTGAGAGCGTGATCGAACTTCCTCAGCAACATGCGCCAGAGCCTGAGCCGTGTCCTGCATCTCATGGGCGGCAGCGCCGACCCGGTCGATGATCGATTGAACGCGGTTCTCAAAATCGGCCGCCAGCTCGACGCGCTGGGTCTGGCGTTCCTCGGAGGCGCGTTTCTCCGCCTCCAACTGGTCCGAACGCAGGCGCTCGACCTGTTGAGCGTTGGTCCGGAACACCTCGACGGTTTTAGCCATCTCCGTCAGCTCGTCGCCGCCCCTGGTATCGACCTCGACGTCCGTATTGCCGCCCGCCAATTCCGTCATCACCCCGGCCAGCGCCACCATGCGCCCAATCACCTGACGTCTCACAACGAGCCACCCGATCAGAACGCAGGCTATTGCACTGACCAAAGCGATCAGACCAAGCAGTTGGATATTGCGCGCTATCTCTTCGGCGGCGACAGCCGAGTCCGCATCGGTTCGGGCGACCGCGGCGTCTACCAGGACGGTGACTTCGTCCTTAAAGGCCGCAGCGATCTGCCGGGCCTCCAGCAAGGCGGCTTGCGCTCGCATGTCGGATGACAACCGAGCCCGCTGGGTCGCGAAGACACCGTCTTCACCCTCTCCCAGATTCGCAAGGTTCTGGAGGTCCTCTCCGAGGCTCGAAAGCGCTGGTTTCGATTTCAGGGACGCGCCGAGCACGAACAGCTTTTCGGCAGATTCCATGAATTCGCCGATTTGCCCATCCAGCCGGCTCTCGTCCGGCGCAGTCGCGGCGAGACCCAGAATCCCGATCGCCCGATTGGCCTCGGCAAGCGCCTCAAGGACAAGGCGCAGCGAGGCGACATCCTGTTCCACCAGCGTGTAGATCCCGACTTCCAAATTGTCCGACAGGTCGGTGGAACCGGTCATCAAATTGATCCGAGCACCCTCTACAACCGGAGTGACCGCCCGCTCAAAAGCGTCCGACAACTCCACCAGAGCAGAGTCCAACTCGGCGCGCGCAGCTTTAACACTCTCGTATTCAGCAACGGTCAGTTCGTCCCAGTTGAGCTCGCCCGCGCGGATCACAAAGGCCGACATATCCCCCACCCCCAGCTGCATAACTGACTGGGCAAGGGCTTTCAGGTCTTGTCCGCTGGAGGTTTCTGGCAGTTGCTTGGTCAACTGGGATGTCTGAACCGCCGTTTCTCCGAATGTCAGCTCCGCCTCGGCCAGCGCGTCCGGTTCGCGGATTTGAGCTGAGCGGCCGATGATCGCCAACATCCGCTGTCCATTCGCCGAGATCTCGAGGGCCGCGCGCAGGGTCGCAACCTCCCTGTCAATCAACGCATTAACGGTATCGACAGCGGTCTCAACCGTCTGATCTCCGGACTGGTTAACCTGTTGTTTTACGGATTGGACCGTCGGAACAGCGGTCGCCAAAAACGCCGCATGGCTGACGATGACACGGTCCATCGCAGTCTGAACGGCAACACCTGCCTGATTGCGATCAGTCACAGCATCTTCGAGCGAAATAAGGCTTTGCGCCATCTTGATCCGCAACGCCCCGATCCGGTCCGCCGCAGCTGCGTCCACGCCCGACAAAGCCTGACGCCGCTCTTCGATACCGGCGAGACCGGCCTCGATGGCTGCTTCGACGGCATCCAAACCGTCCTGGTCGGACGCAGCCGCCATCCCCGGTGCCGTAGCCGCCAACTGAGACGCCAAGGACGACATCTCCAGGCTCGCTGTCATCGAAGGAATAGCTTGGTCGGTGACGTTGGCGAGGGATTGCCCTAAATTGATCAGACCATAAGCCGCAAGCCCGCAGGCGACCACCGTCAAGACCGAAAGGACTCCAAACGCCACGTAGAGGCGCCCACCGATACCCAACCGACCCGAACGGCCTTGCGAAGCGGCGGTTCCCTCGGGCGCGTCATCCACATCTGACGCCGCCCCAAGCCCGCGACCCTCGGATTCAGTGGAGTAGGACATGAAAACCTCCGATTGTTTTTTCAATAAAATTCATAGTGTTGATAACCTTAAGTGTACATTATCAAAACCTGTTATATTAACCATGGCTATTTTTTTGACATTCAGTGCAGGGTTGTCGACAGCCGTTTTTGCTGATCAGAAGGATCCGCGTTTGGATGCCCTGTTCAGCGCCCTCAAACTTTCCGACACGCAGGAAACCTCACGCATCCTGGAAAGCCAGATCTGGACGATCTGGCACATTCCCCCAGCCGGGTCTGAGAGCGGTTATGTTCTGCGGGACGGGATCGAGGCCATGTCGAGCGGACGGGTCGATGACGCGCTGGAAGCGTTCGACAAAGTGACAAAGCTAGAGCCGGATTTCGCTGAGGGTTGGAACAAGCGGGCCACGGTATTTTACATGCTGGGAGACCTTGATCGCTCCGTGCTCGATATACAACGCACCCTCGTACTGGAGCCTCGTCATTTCGGAG
>CALAHL010000633.1 GCA_937891725.1 uncultured Rhodospirillaceae bacterium
AGCCTATATGGTTGTGCTGCCCACACGGATCGTCGCCAATCCTCCCGGCGGCGACGCGATGTCAAAATTCGAATGCTCCTGCCAAGTGACCTTGGCAATCGATCGGCCGGAACCGCTACAGGTTCTCAAGCTGAGATTGGACTTGCTGAACAACGCGCTCAGCAATGCGTTCGTGGTCGCGGTCACCGATCCCGTAATCCGGTTCTCCAAGGCAAAAATGGAGCAGACGCTGAGAGTTGCGGCGCTTCACGTCCTGGGAAATGGGGTCAGCGGGGTTGTGATCTCTGATATCAAGCAGCGCCGGGTGCCGCTCGAGGAACGCCGCAAGAAATCCCAGAGGGAGCCGACCGAGCCCAGGTCGAAAGAAGCAATCCTGGAAGCTGCATCCGCCGCGTAGGCGCGTTCACGCCGCCTTCCGCAGATGACGATCAAGCGCCGCGAAAAGCGCCTCGACCTGCTCCACCCGGTTGAACAGATGCGGCGCAATCCTAATCCGCCCATCGCGCAGGCTCAGATAGACATCCTCTTTTGCCAGCCGGACATCTAGATCGGATGCGACCGGGTGCGGTACGGACAATCCGATGAAGTGGGGGGATCGGTGGGCCTTCGGCGGCACACTCCACCCCCGCAACTCAGCCTGGTCGGCAATCCGGTCGATGATCGGGGCGAGATAGCCGCCAATCTCCGGAACACCCCAGGCCAGCAGCTGATCCATGGCGGCGACCGCCATCGGCATGTGGATCATGGCATCGGCAGCCCCCTGATCGTAACGGCGCGCGCCCGGCTTGAAGCGGTCTCCGTAACCAGGTCCATGGGTCATCGGAACGGTTCCAACACGAGCCGCATGATTGTGCTCGACGGGTTCTCCGTCCAAATGACGCGGGGCGACATAGAGGTATCCAGTCTGATCCGGGCTCAGGAGCCATTTGTAGGCTGAGCAGGTGACGAAATCCGGATCCAACGACGCCACATCGAACGGCATCGCGCCGATCGATTGGGTCGCGTCGATCACGAACCCCGCGCCCAGCGCGTGGACAGCGGGCGCGATCCGCGCCAGGTCCAACACACCACCGTCGACCCAATGCACCTGCGGAAGGGTCACCACCCCGATATTGGAATCGGCGGCCAGGGCCTCAAGAACGGCGGAGGTCCAATCCCCATCCGTCGGCCGCTTCACCACGCGAAGCGTGCCGCCGCGCGCTGCCGCCAGCCGTTGCCAAGCGTAGTAGTTCGACGGAAACTGGCTCTCCAGGACCAGAATCGCCTGACCACGCACCAATTTCATGTTGCGGGCCGCAATCGCGATGCCGTAGCTGGTCGCACCGGTTAACGCCACGCATTCGGGATCGCCGTTGATCAGGGCTGCGAATTGGACCCGTGTTCGCTCCATCTCCGCCGAAAGATCCTGGCGCGCCTTCTCCCAGGGGCGGGATTTGCGTTCGACCGCACGTCGACCCGCATCAGCCGCCCGCTTCGGCGCCGGACCTTGTGCCGCGCAATTGAAGTAAAGGATATGGCCGGGAACCTCGAACAGATCCGCCTGACAATCGAGCGCCATGGTCACCCCCATCAACAACAGGAGCCGCCATCTTGCCCTGTGTGCGGGAGGCTGGCCAGATCAACCTTGGTCGATCCCGCTCTAGATATCCACGTCGTCCAAAGACGAGGGGTCCAACATGGCCCCGCTTAGATCCGCGCCGACCAATGATGTCCGCTGGACCCGACCGGTCACCCCTCCGGATTGCGACAGGATCGGGGCCGCTTCGAGAACAGCGTCCGTCAGATCCGCATCCGCCAGCAGAGTTCCGACCATATTTGCACCGGACAGATTGCATCGCACCAGGGACGCCCCGGTCAAATTGGCACCGGCAAGGTCCGCGAGAATCATCAGGGCATCGTTCAACAGGACACGCTGCAACTGGGCCCCCCGGAGATCGGCGCCAGACAGGTTGAGTCCCCGCAGATCCGATTCCGAAAGATCCACGCCGTCGAGCGATGCACGGTTCCCGGACCGTCCTTCACTCCGCACCCAACGATCATGTTCGACCAGAGCCCGTTGCAACTCAGCCGCCACGATATCGGCCGGCGGGGCGAACTTGGCGCCGACGGTCCGCGCCCCGTCGAGATTGGCGTCCCGGGTTCGTGTCCCGATCATATTGGCGTTCTCAAGGTTCGCGCCGGACAGGTTTGCCCCCGAGAAATTCGCGCCGGCGGCAAACACATTGCTCATATCCGCGCCGGACAGGTCTGCCCGATCCGCATTCGCATTGCGCAGGACCGCGCCACCCATCCGCGCTCGGGGCAACGAGGTACGGCTCAGATTGGCGCCGGACAGGTCCGCCTTGGAAAACACCGCCTTGGCCAACTGCGCATCGGTGATGTTCGCCCGGTGCATGCGAGCGCGGGTGAAGTTCACCGGCTCTCCGTCGAAGGTCGATGTGTCAGTGCCACTTTCGATCAAAGCCTTGTCGGTCAAGGGCACCCCGATAGCGCCCTTGAGGCTGACGTCGCGCAGATCCGCCCCATCGAATTGCGCGCCTGCCAAATTGGCACTGCTCAAATCCGCCTTGACCAGGGTCGCATTCCGGAATGACGCGCCACGCAGGTCGGCATTGATGAGAATGGCTCCCGAGAGGTCGGTCCCGACGAAGCGCGCACCCTGAAGCGACGAGCCGGACAGGATGATCTCCCGCATGTCCTGTCCGGTGAAATCGAAGCCAAAGAGATTCACATTTACAATCGACGCCGGTGCACCATCCGAAGCGCCATCTAACCATTTCTTATGGTTAGTTAATTGGCGTTGAACCGCCTCGCGGACGATGTAAGGCGAGTTTCTCATGGGGTTATATTAGCACCTTATAGGTTAACAATTTCTCAAAACCATCCACAGGACTCACACCGATCCTCATGACGATACCGTTCCAAGCCGGTCGCTCGCGGCTTCCAAAGCACGCTCGGTCTTGTCCAAGATCTCATCAATATCGGCATCCGTCGCGACCAAGGGTGGGGACAACATGACCCAGTCCCCGTCCCGTCCTGCATTGGTCCGGCGCTGATACAGGATGAGATCCAGCTCCATTGCCGCCTTGGACAGGACCGCGCCGGCTTGCGCGGCGATCGGAAACGACCGTTTCTCATCCGACTCGGCCACAAGTTCAATGGCCATCAGCATACCCTTGCCCCGCACCTCACCGACGATCGGGAGACGCTGTGCGATCCGGTCCATTCCGGCACGCAGGCGGTCGCCCAGGACGCCAGCCCGTGTTACCAGATCGCGTTCAAGGGTTTCCTGCAGGACCGCCAGTCCGACCGCGCAGGCCAGCGGGCTGGCCAATGCGGTGTGGCCGTGCATGAAACCGCCTCCTTTAGCGACCCGCTCCACATCCTCGCGCCCGGCCAGCACCAAGCCTAGAGGGAAATACCCGGCCCCAACACCCTTTGCCATGACGATCAGATCGGGTTTGCAATCCGTCCAGTGGTGATGCGCCAGGAAAGTTCCAGTCCGGCCGCCGCCGCTCATCACTTCGTCATGGATCAGCAGCAACCCGTAGCGGTCACAAATCTCCCGGACACGACGCATATAGAGGTCGGTCGGAACCAAGGCTCCGGTCGCCAGACCACCCACCGGTTCCTGCAGGAACGCCAGCACGGTCTCCGGCCCCTGGTGCAGGATCTGTTGTTCCAATGCGCCCGCGCACACTTCCGCCCAGGTTTCCCGCGTGTGGCCGCTCGGCAGACGCAGTGACTTGGGAGCCGGAACTTTCGGCATATCCGCCATCATCGGACCAAACATGGCATGCGCATTCGGATCGCCGCTGACCGATAGAGCCCCTAAAGTGTTGCCGTGATACGAGGGCTGACGGGAAATCACCTTCCACCGCTGACGCTCGCCCCTGGAGACGGCGATCTGACGGGCAAGCTTAAGCGCCGCCTCTATTCCTTCGGATCCGCCGGCCACAATAAAGGCCCGGTCGAACCCAGGCCCCGCCTTCTCGGTCAGCAGGTCAGCGAAATCCCGGTTGGCGGCGCTCTCGAAATGGGAGACATTGGCGAACGCGGCCGCCTCGGCCTGGGCGTGCATCGCGTCCAGAACGCGACGATTTCCATATCCCAGATTGTAGGCGACCGGCCCGGAGCTCGCGTCCAGATAACAGCGCCCGGCGGTGTCCCAAAGACGCACACCCTCCGCCCGCGCAATCTGCGGTCTGGCCGGCGTGCCTGGCGGTGCCGCGAAAACCTGGATCGGTTCTCCGCGAGACAGGGACCCCAAGGCTGGAGACGTGCCTGTAACAGCTCCGGGAGCTGCGTCACTAACAGAAGACGACATCGGCACTCTCGGTTTCAGGGGGTTGGCTGGGACTTCGCGGGTGAGACGAATGCAGCATATGACGGTATTCGGAAAATTGAGACCACTATTCGAGAAAATCGTCTCTGAAGTTAACCAAATCTTCAATCAAAAACTTTAAAACAATACATATTGAAAGAAACTTTCGCGACGTATACCATATATTGAAATTGGAATGCCCTCGGACACGACGTTTGAGCGTTTCAGTCGGATCCGAGGCACCTGTTCCACCGTCTCTCCCACGGTGGAAGACCGGGGGCGCCAGATTGCCCCCATGCCTGTGAAGCTCCCTGGACGTTCCTCTGTCGTCCAAAACTGGGTGCGTCTCCAACTGGATGGCGCACCCTTTCTTCGCAGAACCACCCCCGAACCTCCCCCGGATCCACTCCGATTTCTCCGAGCCGCCACTGGCGCGCCCGGAGCCATATCGCTACCCTTCGCGGAGATTTCGGACAGTGTCCGAACAGTCCTGCCACGAATGGAGACTCTCATGTCCAGCAAAGTCGAAGAGCGCCTCAAAGCCGCCGGTATCATCATCCCCGCCCCGACCGCACCCGCCGCCAACTATATCCCGTTCACACGGGTCGGCGATCTGGTGTTCGTGTCCGGAC
>CALAHL010000634.1 GCA_937891725.1 uncultured Rhodospirillaceae bacterium
CATCTTGTTGACGAAACACATCCGCGGAACCTGGTACTTATCGGCCTGACGCCAGACCGTCTCGGACTGCGGCTCTACACCTGCGACCGAATCGAACACGGCGACAGCGCCATCGAGCACGCGCAAGGACCGCTCCACCTCAATGGTGAAATCCACGTGACCCGGGGTATCGATGATGTTGATGCGATAGTCGCGCCAATGACAGGTGGTGGCAGCCGAGGTGATCGTGATACCCCGCTCCTGCTCCTGCTCCATCCAATCCATGGTGGCCGCACCATCGTGCACTTCACCGATCTTGTACGACCGACCGGTGTAGAACAGGATCCGCTCCGTCGTCGTCGTCTTTCCGGCATCAATATGAGCCATGATGCCGATGTTGCGGTACATATCGATCGGATGTGTTCTGGCCATGACGAGCGCGTCCTAATCGCTTGAAGTTGAACTCCGCGGACGGAGCATGAGAACGTCTTGGTTGAATCCGGCGGGTCGGTCATCCGATCCAGGGAGCCAACACGATCCCGGGGCTTGCGCTCCCGACGATCCGGTTCAGGCCGGTGCGCCCCGCGCGAACCGGTCCAAGGTGTGTCCTTGAACCTGCGCGAGCCGCCCGGCCCCAACCAACAGTTATTTCAGCAGTCCGATCCGAACACCGGGTCCGCATCGGCAACCGCCGCCGACACCGTGATTACCAGCGGTAGTGCGAGAACGCCTTGTTGGCATCCGCCATGCGGTGCGTGTCTTCCCGCTTCTTGACGGCGGTGCCACGGCTGTTGGCCGCATCGACCAGTTCACCGGACAGACGCTCGACCATGGTCTTCTCGGACCGCTTGCGGGCCGCGTCGATCATCCAGCGAATTGCCAGAGCCTGAGCCCGCTCGGTGCGAACCTCGACCGGAACCTGATAAGTGGCACCACCGACTCGGCGGGAGCGCACCTCGACCTGCGGCTTCACGTTGGTGAGCGCTTCGTGAAACGTCTTCACGGGCTCCTGACCGGTGCGCTTCTCGATCCGATCGAACGCACCGTAAACGATGCCTTCAGCCGTTGAGCGCTTGCCGTCATACATCAGGCAGCTCATGAACTTGGAGACCACCTGATCGCCGAATTTGGCGTCGGGCAGAACTTCTCGCTTTTCCGCGCGATGGCGACGCGACATTTCGTATTCTCCTTACTTGGGCCGCTTGGCGCCGTATTTCGAACGGCGCTGACGACGGTCCTTCACACCCTGGGTATCCAGCGTGCCGCGGATGATATGGTAACGCACACCCGGCAGATCCTTCACACGACCGCCGCGGATCATAACCACAGAGTGTTCCTGCAGGTTATGGCCCTCACCGGGAATGTAGCTGATCACTTCGAACCCGTTGGTCAAACGGATCCGGGCCACCTTACGAAGCGCCGAGTTCGGCTTCTTCGGGGTGGTGGTGTACACGCGGGTGCAAACCCCACGCTTTTGCGGACAGGCCTGCAGGGCCGGAACTTTATTCCGCTCGACCGGGACTTTTCGGCCATGACGGACAAGCTGGTTGATCGTCGGCATTTCCGGTCGATCCTCTCATTCACAAGTAAAGAGTACAGCCGCCGAAGCCCGTCCGGCAGGTGCACTCACCAAACAAATCAGCCCCCGCGTACGGGAGCCATGGATGTGGTCGCCCTGGTCAATGCGACCCGGCGACCTTGACCCTGGCAGTATCCTGGAGCCAGCCTCGATCGGATGCGGCAACGGTACCGAAGTGCCGCGCCCGTTCCCTCGGCCGGAGAGGGTGTACCCCCAAGTCACTGGGTTCGAACCACCCCTTCCAAGGTGCGCGGATACTATTGATCCGCTCCCATTGGGTCAAGCGGTTATTGCGTCTAAAAAAGCCCGGAATTCCGCCGTTTTTATATGTCAACGGAAGACGGCTCCACAGAATAGGGCCGGACGACATGCGCCCGGCCCCCTTCCGCTCCGGACAGCGGGCCCACGCGGGACCAGCCGTCCGGTCATTTCTTACTCGGCCGCAGACACCTCGGTGTCGGCGGTGATCATCGGCAGTTCGGCCGCAGGCTCCGGGACGACCGGCGCCAGCGCCTTGTCCCGATCGGAAGCGATCCGACGCAGCCGCTTGACCACACTGCCGGTACCGGCCGGGATCAGACGTCCCACGATGACGTTCTCCTTGAGGCCTTCCAGACCGTCGATCTTGCCCGAGACGGACGCCTCGGTCAGGACCCGCGTGGTCTCCTGGAACGACGCCGCCGAGATGAACGACTTGGTCTGCAGCGACGCCTTGGTGATGCCCTGAAGCACCGGCTTGGCCTGGGCCGGACGACCGTCCTCGGCGAGCGCTTTTTCGTTCGCCTCGTTGAACTCGTCCCGGTCCAGCGTTTCGCCGACCAGCAGGGTGGTATCGCCGGCGTCCATCACCTCCACCTTCTGCAGCATCTGGCGAACGATCACCTCGATATGCTTGTCGTTGATCTTCACGCCCTGGAGCCGGTAGACCTCCTGGATCTCGTTGGTCAGGTAGTTCGCCAGCGCCTCGACACCCAGGATGTTCAGGATGTCATGGGGCACCGGGCTGCCATCGAGCAGCAGGTCGCCCTTCTGGACATAGTCGCCCTCGTGGACGGCAAGATGCTTGCCCTTCGGGATCAGGTACTCGACAGCCTCGGCACCTTCCTCGTTCGGCACCACCATGATCCGTCGCTTGGTCTTGTAGTCGCGGCCGAACTCGACCCGACCCTCGCCCTCGCTGATGATCGCGAAGTCCTTGGGACGCCGGGCCTCGAACAGCTCGGCCACCCGCGGCAGACCACCGGTGATGTCACGGGTCTTGGACGACTCGCGCGGGATACGCGCCAGCACGTCGCCGGCCTGGACCTTCGCACCGTTCTCGACCGAGAGAATCGCGTCCACCGACATGAAGTAGCGGGCTTCCAACTGGTTGGAGAGCGCGATGACCTCGCCGGCCTCGTCCCGCAGGGTGATTCGCGGCTTCAGATCGTTACCCCGTGTCACCTGCTTCCAGTCCACCACCACACGGGAGGCGATACCGGTCGCTTCGTCGGTGACCTCACGCATCGACACGCCGTCGACCAGGTCGACGTAATGCGCGATGCCTTCCTTCTCGGTCAGGATGGGAATGGTGTACGGATCCCAATCGGCCATCCGCTCACCCAAGGTGACCCGCTGGTCCTCGTCCACGTGCAGCTTGGAGCCGTACGGGACCCGGTGACGGGCCCGCTCGCGACCCTGGTCATCGAACACCATGACTTCGGTGTTCCGGCTCATCACGATGTTGATGCCGTCGGAGTTCTTCACCACGTTCCGGTTGTTGATCCGGACCGTGCCGTCGAGCGACGCCTCGATGCTGGACTGCTCGGCACCACGCTGTGCGGCACCACCGATGTGGAAGGTCCGCATGGTCAGCTGGGTACCCGGCTCACCGATCGACTGGGCGGCGATCACGCCGACCGCCTCACCGATGTTGACCTCGGTCCCGCGCGCCAGGTCCCGGCCGTAGCAGCGACCGCACACGCCGACCTTGGTCTCGCAGGTCAGAACCGAGCGGATCTGCACCTGATCGATACCGGCCCGCTCAACCCGCTCGACCGCCGGCTCGTCGATGATGACGCCGGCCTTGACGACCACTTCGCCGGTCAGCGGATCGAGAATGTCGTGGGTGCCGGTCCGACCGAGGATCCGATCGCCCAGGGGCTCGATCACCTCACCGCCGTCGACCACCGCCCGCACGCTCAAGCCACGCTCGGTGCCGCAATCCACTTCGGTGATGATGCAATCCTGCGCCACGTCGACCAGACGGCGGGTCAGGTAGCCCGAGTTCGCGGTCTTCAAGGCGGTGTCGGCCAGACCCTTACGGGCACCGTGGGTCGAGTTGAAGT
>CALAHL010000635.1 GCA_937891725.1 uncultured Rhodospirillaceae bacterium
GCCTCGACAGTGGCCGAGATAAGAAAGTAGTTGCTCAGAAGGCGCTCGTTCTCCTCTTCCTGATGCGCCTTCTTGGCGGCCTCCACCGCATCGATCCCGGCCAGCCCGGTCATCGCGATTTCCTGGGCGCAGCGTCGCATTCCGCGCGGGCTGGAGGCTTTGTCCTCATAGATCTTTTCATGCAGTGCACGGTCATGAACCGACAGTCGAAACATCTCGGGGATCGACGGCCAGCCGATCACATAGGTGCCGGCACCGCCGGACATGCCCGGCACCAGAACCTCCAGCGCCTCGTTGCGATCCTGCCGCACCCGCGCGAAAGCCAGCATCGGGGTTGTGAACGGTACCACCACCCCCCGTTCCTCAAAGGTGGAGGGCCAGAAGCGGGTACTGAGATGACCGCCGCTTTCCTCGCTGTCGGAGACGTTTTCGCTCATGACGTGGTCTGAATCCTTTTTTGGGCGGAGACAAGGCGGACCTTGGCGGAAATCAGCCCGTGGCGCAGCAACTATCTGCCGCCGGCAGCCGTATTCCGCCCCAAGTCACGCGCCGCCCAGCAACCGATAGCGCTTCAGATAGCGGGACTTCGCCTGGTCCGGGGTCACCGGTTCGATCAACAAATCTGTGCCGATCTTCGGCGCGCCGAAAATCTTGCGGGCCTCGGTGACGGTGAAGCCGGCCAGTTGCGTCGCCTCCAGATAGGCCGAGATCCGGTCGGCCCGTTTGATGAGCGCCTCGATCTTGTGCGGCAAAGTACCGGGCAGTCCGAACCGGATATGGATCGCGGTGATCAGTCGCGTGTCGATCTCCTTATAATTTGGTCCGATGATCGCCTTGAACGGGGTGATCATGTCCCCGATCACGTATTCGGGGGCGTCGTGCAGTAGAGCCGCCAGTCGCCATTTCTGTGGGACGTCCGGGTCTAGCCGCGCCACCAGGTGCTCGACCAGCACGGAATGTTGCGCGACCGTGTAGGCTATTGGACCCGCCGTCTGGCCATTCCACCGCGCCACGCGGGACAGACCATGGGCGATGTCCTCGATCTCAACATCAAGCGGCGAGGGATCCAGCAGATCGAGCCGCCGACCGCTCAGCATACGTTGCCAAGCCCGGGGCGTCTGATCTGTTTTCGGTTTGGTCGTCATTGCGGGTCCCGGTCGGTTGGGGCGTGACGGTTCGCGGCGGCACTGGGCCGGATCTGGGGTCTGCGCATCAACCAGATCCAGATCCCCAAGGCGCCGAGCGGCAATAGCGCCACTATGAACCGGGTCGCGATCGCAGTATTGCGTTCGTTCACGAACTGCACGTCGAACAGATCGATACAGCGCGCCTTCGCATCCGGCTCCCCATACCGCTCCGCACAAAAGCCGTACCCGTCGTCCCGTTCCTTGGCGATTATGCGGGCGGTCCCCTTCCAGCCCGAGACCGACAGAAGGCTGGTCCCCGCCGCCCAGACCAAACATCCGAGCAGGCACAGGATCACCGTGAGTTTCTTTGGCGCTGCCATGATTGGGGATGTAACGGGGTGCATTGGCCGAGTCCACCCAGGGCCAAGACGACGACAGGTTTCTCCCCAGTCCACGGGATCACCACGCACAAGGCCCTTCCAATCGGCGGTGGGACGATCGGCGCATCGGCGGTGGAGGATCCGCGGGTCCGGTTCGGCTAACTCCATTCCTGCCGAAACGCCATCGCGCCCGTGACGGCGCATCTCTTGACCGGGACGGCGGGGGGGATATCTTGCCGGGTATGACGACAACCACATCAGATCTCGCAGGCCCGGAACAGGCGCCCGGCCCCGCCGGCGACAGCTTCCTCGATGATGCGAAGGTGATTTCACTCATCGGGGTCGCCCATTTCTTCAGCCATTTTTACATTCTGTTGCTGCCGCCGTTGTTTCCGGTGCTGAAGGACGTGTTCGGGGTCAGCTATATCGAGCTCGGCCTGATGGTGACCATTTTCTCCGGTGCCACCGGGGTCAGCCAGATCGGTTTCGGCTATCTGGTCGACAAGATGGGGGCCAAGTGGATCCTGATCGGCGGGTTGGCGCTCGAAGGGCTGGCGTTCCTGGGCATGGGCCTGATCGGTGATTACTGGGCGATCCTGGCGCTGATGGCGGTGGCGGGGATCGCGAACGGCGTTTACCACCCGGCGGATTACGCGATTCTGTCGGCCTCGGTGACCGAAGCACGCATGGGCCGCGCGTTCTCTCTGCACACATTCACCGGGTTTGCAGGGTTCGCGGTGGTGCCGCTGACGATCATCTCGCTGACAGGCTGGTTCGGCTGGCAGGCTGCGGTGGCGGCGTGCGGGGTCGCAGGAATTGCGGCGGCGGGTCTGTTGGTGGTGTTTGGCTATCGCCTGCAGCACAGTCCCGGCAGCGACAAGCGCCGCAAGCCGGGTGAGACCGCGCCTGCCAAAAGCAGTGGGTTCGACATCCTGTTCAGCCCGGCGATCCTGATGTGCATGCTGTTCTTCACCCTGTTGGCGCTGTCCTCCGGTGGGATCAACAATTTCCTGGTCTCGGCCCTGAATGCGGTTCATGACGTGTCCCTGGAGGACGCGACACAGGCGCTGACTGGCTATCTGGTCGGATCCAGCCTTGGGATTCTGCTCGGCGGCATGATCGCCGACCGGACCAGCAACCATAATCTGGTCGCGGCCTGCTGTTTCCTGGTCACCGGGCTCGCCATCCTCGCTGTCGGTCTGGTGTCGATGCCGCCGCTGGTGCTGACCGCCGTGATGGTGGGCCAAGGCCTGACCCACGGAATCATCATGCCGAGCCGGGACATGATCGTGCGCTCGGTCGCACCGGTCGGCTCGATGGGCAAGGTGTTCGGGTTCGTCTCGACTGGATTCAGCATCGGTGGGGTCACCGCTCCCCTGCTGTTCGGCGCGATCCTGGACTGGGGCGCTCCGACCCTGGTGTTCTACGTGATCGCCGGCTTCATGGTGGTCTCGCTGCTGACCGTGTTCAGCGTCGGCGACAAACGCACAGGTACCAGCGCGCAACCAGCGGAATGACGGCTCAGACCTTCCGCTCGCGGTACCAGATGTAGATCCCGCTTGCCACCAGGATGGCGGTGCCGGACCAGACCCAGATATCGGGAAACTCTCCGAAGACCAGGAATCCCGCGATGGCGGCAAACACGATCTGGGAGTACTGGAACGGTGCCAGGATCGACGCCTCGCCCGCTCGGTAGGCGCTGATCAGCAGCATATGCGCGAGCGCGCCCAAGCCCCCCATGGCCGCCAGGATGCCCCATTGCAGCGGGGTCGGCGTCAACCAAAAGGCCGGGACGATCAGGGTGGAGCCGATGGTGCCGACGATCGTGCCGTGAAACAGCAGTGAGATCGACTCCTCGGTTCGGGTCAGAATCCGGGTCATCAGCACGAAAACCGCGAACATCAGGGCCAGCAAAAGCATCAGGCCATAGGCCCAATGCACCTCGACAAAGCCCGGCCGCAGCATCACCAAGACGCCCACGAAACCGACCCCCACCGCCGCCCAGCGTCGCGGGCCAACCTTCTCGCCCAGGACCGGGATCGACAGCGCCACCACGAACAATGGGGCGACGAACCCGATCGCCACCGCGTCGGCCAACGGGATATACTGAATGGCGGTGAAGAACACATAGGTCATCGACATCAGCAGCGCCCCGCGGATGGTCGTCATCCAGGGACGAGTCAGGGTCAGGGCGCGGCGCAGCTTGGGGCCGCGAAACAAAGCCATCAGCAGAATCAGATTGAAGAGGTACCGACCCCAGACCACCATCGGGATCGGCATCTCTTGCCCCATGAACTTTGCCGCAGCATCCAGGGCGGCGAATACAACTTCGGCCAAGACCAGCAGCCCGATACCGAGAGTCGCGTTTGACGAGCCGTTTCTTGGGTCGGATGACTGATCTTCGAGCGAGCGATCGGGGGCGGGCTTTAACATGGCCGGAAGCTGACATATTCGAGCCATCATGGGAATTCAAACTGGCTCGAATTTAGCGAGGATTGCATCTTCACCTTGACGGGGCGCTCAGGATAAAACCCTGTGCACGCGTGACGGATGCCTCCAAATCGAAGACTGCCGAAACCGCCCGAACTCGTGGCCGGAGAGGACTATGAGCCTATACGACAGCGATCGCCGCTACCGACGCCGGTTTTGGGGGGGCATGGCGCGTTTTCTCGCCCTGACCGGAGCCCTGGTGGTGACGGCCGTGGTCTCCTACAGCTTCGGGCGCGAGGAGTTGAACAGCGGGGTGCGCAGCTTCCAGGAAGAAATCCATCAGATGGAGGTCCGGGAGGATGCCTTGCAGCA
>CALAHL010000636.1 GCA_937891725.1 uncultured Rhodospirillaceae bacterium
CTGGATCGATCAGGGAGCGGAGACGGTCCCCGGACACGCCGGGTTGCTCGAAGATCTCCTTGTGCATGAAGTGCCTGTGCCCGGCCTTGCCGATCACGGCACCGGTCAGATGGGTCGGTTTGATCTCCCGATCGACCCGAACGCCGTCGGCATCGTAGGTGGTGGCGCCGGTGAGGCCGATTTCGGAGATGTCGCCATCTTCCAGGAAGGCGATGCGGTCGGTCATCGGCGCCAGGGCGATTGCATCTGATCCCACGAACATCTCGCCGTCGCCATAGCCGACGGCGAGCGGGCTGCCGCGGCGGGTGACGTAAATCTTGTCGGATAGGTCGCGGAACATGACCGCAAGCGCATAGGCACCGTGCAGCTGCGCCACCCCGGCCTGGACGGCCTCAAGCGGACTCTTGCCCTGGTCCAGCAGGTCGCTGATCAGGTGAACCACAACCTCGGTGTCGGTGACCGAGGTGAACACCCGGCCTCGGCTCTCCAGGTGCGCACGCAGCTCCCGGAAATTCTCGATGATGCCGTTATGGACCACGGCGACGACGCCATCGCTATGGGGGTGGGCGTTGACCTCGTTCGGCGCACCATGGGTCGCCCAGCGAGTGTGCCCGATCCCGATCGCCCCGTCCAACGGAGACTCCCGCAGGCGCGCTTCGAGATTGCGGAGCTTGCCCTCCGCCCGACGCCGTTCGATCTTGCCGTTGACGATCGTGGCAATGCCCGAGCTGTCATATCCGCGGTATTCAAGGCCGCGCAGGCCGTCGACAAGACGTTGGACCGCGTCGCTGGTGCTTACAATTCCGACAATGCCGCACATAACGCGGAGCTCCTTATATCTCGGTGACCGAGGGGTTGTTGCGTACGAAAGCGAAATACGGCAGCTGGCGCAGCACGTTGAACAGAAGGCCAATGCCGATCGCGAAGGTGATGATGGTTGCCAGGAAGTACCCGTAGCCGAGGTAGGCGAAGCCCAACTCAAGGCTCAGGTAGGTGAACGCCGCATTGGCCACCAGGAACACCGACTGAAGCAGCAGGGCCGGTCGACGTGCGTCGAAATATTGCAGCAGGATCGCGCAGAACAGGATCATCACGTGGAACAGCGCACCCAGGGTGCCGAATCTGAACACGCCAATCTGTTGGTATGAGCCGGAGGTCGCCTCGATGATGCTCGGTGCCAGAAAGATCACCAGTACTGTGATCACCGACTGTATGACCAGCACCGACCGAAGCCCGCTGGTTCCGGATTGAACCACTCTTGTTTGGTTGTCCCGGATCCGTTCGAGCGTGGCGTGATCGCCGATCTCACTGTAGAAGCGTTGATAATGCTCGAAAAAATCGGTCTCGATCCGGACCGTGAACAGCGCCAAGGCCGGCACGATGGTCAGGTACGCCAGGAACATCGCCCCATCGTAGATCGGGGCCGTGGTTAGGGCGCCGCCGACTGTGACGGTGTTGTCACCGAAGATCCACACCACCCATTTGTCGATCCAGATCGCCAGATTGTAGATCAACCCACCGAGCGCAAGGTCCCAATGGCTGCGGGCGTAGCGCAGCATGGCGAACGGCTTTGAAATCGGGAACCTGTATTCCGCCAGGACCGTCGCGAGCAGGATCAACAAGGTGACCGACAACCCTGCAGTGAACCCCAGTAGCGCACCGACGGGTCCGAACATGGACCCGACGATGGCGGTCAGGACCAACGCGCTGGCCATGCCGAGCGCAAAGGACAGGCTGACCCGGGCATAGGCCTTTAGGGCGGAGAGAAACAGACTCAAAACCCAGATCCCGGAAATCACCGCGTAATTGCCGAACGCGATCAGCGCCAGGATCGGGTCGATCGTGCAGATCCAGAAGTAGAACACTGTCGCCAGAGCCAACCCCGGCACGGTACCGAACAGCACAGCCGAGAAGGCGAGGCCAGTCGCGGTCTCGATCTTTTTCTCGAACACCCGGTCGGCCAGATATCGGGTGGCGATCAGGATCACCGGGCCGGTGACCACCAGACTGACCGAGAAGTTGTAGACGATGATCGACCGGAACAGCAGCAGCTCCTCCAGGTTCAGGGAGTCTCGAAGCGAGAGGTTGATGCCGACCAGTGCCAGCACGGTCAGCAGCCACGGCCCGGCCGAGATGAAGACCGAATGACCGTAGCCGATCACGGCGCCGACCAGATCGTCGCGTTGGGTCAAACGCCGGAGTGTGAAGCCGATTCCCGCCATCAGCCTGCCCGCCGTGCTTGGACTGCCGGGCGCGTCTTCCGCAGATCCGGCGGGGGGCCGTCGGGCCGCGCCATCATCCGGACGTAGAGATCGTTATAGTCCTTGTCGATCCGGATCTTGTTATAGTGCTGGAAGGTTCGCTCCCGGATTCCGGTGCTGCATTGGGTCCACCACTGCCGGTCGGTCAGCAGCCGGCCCATCGCCTCGGCCGCCGCCATCGGCGACGACAGCGGCACGATCGCACCGCCCGGACCCAGATGAGGGCTTTCGTCGTGCGGTCCCTCGATCATCTCTCGGCAGGCACCCACATCGGTTGCAACTGTGGGAACACCCGCAGCGCCGGCCTCGAGGATCACCAGCGGCTGCGCCTCCGAAATCGAGGTCAGGGCCAGACAGTCGATCTTGCCCAGATAGTCCGAGATCTTCACCCGACCCAGAAACACCACGGTCTCCTCAAGCCCCAGATAGGCCACCAGGTCGCGGCATTCGGCGGCGTAGTCCTCGTCCTCGTCGTCCGGACCCATAACCCAGCACAGCACGTCCGGAACCTTGGTGCGCAGGGCGCCGGCGGCGCGAATGTAGGTCTTGATGTCTTTGATAGGCACCACCCGCCCGATCAGCGCTACGGTCGGTCGACGAGGGCTCTCGTCACGGGACAGGGCGCCGTAGAGGGCCGCGTCGATCCCGTTCGGGATGATCCGCATGCGTTCCGGCGGCGCGCCATCGGCTTTCTGCAGGATCTGGTTGCCGCCATAGAGTGTGGTTATCTCGGTGCAGGCGCCGTAACAGATCCGGGCATAGGCCTGAAACGCCCGCATCCAAAGCTGACGAAGATCCCAGCGCGGGGTTTCGATCTGAAACCAGCTGTCGGCCGCGTCGTACAGCCATTCCGCCATGGTGATCTCGATCCGGCGCTCATTGGTGTAGATCCCGTGCTCGGTCAAGACCGCCGGGCGTCCGGTCTCGATCGCGGCCCGCGCCGCGACCAACCCGGCATAGCCGGTGGAGATCGTATGATAGACCTTGGCTTTAGGGATCGGATCGAGAATGGCAGCGAAGACCCCACCCTGAAGCGCGCGCCAGGTCCAGAAGTATTCGAGGAACGAGCTTTCCGGCGCGTCCGCCATATACATCTTGGTGATCATC
>CALAHL010000637.1 GCA_937891725.1 uncultured Rhodospirillaceae bacterium
CCTACATATCGCCCCTCGCCATTCTTCAACACGCTACGCTGACATTGCCTAAAAATTCATCAGAAAGGCCTTCCTCATGATCCCCGAGCTCCCCATAGGCGGGACCGAAATCGTCCTGGTCGTTTTCGCGATCGTTCTGATCATTCTGGTGGTCAAGGGGGTTCGGGTTGTTCCGCAGTCCCAGGAATGGACGGTTGAGCGGTTCGGACGGTACGTGAAGACCCTGCGTCCCGGGTTGAACGTGATCAATCCGCTTTTCTCGAATATCGGACAGAAGGTGTCGATGCGCGAGCGGGTGATCGACGTCTCAAAACAGTCGGTGATCTTCAAGGACAATGCGACCGCCGAGGTCGATGCGATCGTGTTCGCCCAGGTGGTCGATACCGCCCGTGCGGCCTATCAGGTCGAGGATATCAATCGTGCGATCATGAATCTTGCTCTCACCAATATCCGATCAGTGCTCGGCTCCTACGATCTGGATGAGGCACTGTCGTCCCGCGACGCGTTGAACGCCCGCATTCTCAAGGTGATGGATGACGCGACCGACCCCTGGGGTACCAAGATCACCCGTGTGGAAATCAAGGAAATCGATCCGCCGGTCGACCTGATCCGGGCGATGACGGCCCAGATGAAGGCAGAGCGGGAGAAGCGGGCGCAGATCCTGGAAGCTCAGGGAGTCCGGCAAGCCGAGGTCGAGCGGGCCGAGGGTGAGAAGCAGGCGATGATCCTCAAGGCCGAAGGTGAGCTGGAAGCGGCCCGCCGACAGGCCGAGGCGCGGGAACGCCTGGCGGAGGCGGAAGCCAAGGCGACGGAGATGGTCGCCGCCGCAATCGCCCATAACGGCGAGGGCGCGGTGCAATACTTCGTCGCCACGAAATACATCGAGGCCTTGGGCGAATTCGCGCGATCGAGCAATCAGAAGACGTTCTTCATGCCGATGGAGACCTCGGGCGTGCTGGGCGCGGTGCAGGGCGTGGCCGAGATGTTCCGCGGTGGCGGCTGGGGCAGCGGCGAGGGAGGTGGAACCCCGAATGGAGTTCCGCCAAAGCCACCGGCCGCGCCGTCCACACGGGAGGATCGTCAGGATGCCCGGACCGGGCCCTGGAACAATCCCGTGGCGTCCGGTCCCGAAGAATAGGATAGGGCCATGGATCTCGGTGTGATTTCGCTGGTCGAGCCCTGGCACTGGTTGGTGCTCGGCGCGGTTCTGATGGGATTGGAGATCCTGATCTCGGGCATTTATCTTATCTGGTTCGGACTGGCGGCATTCCTGACCGGGCTGGTCATATTCATGGTGCCGATGGATTTCGCAGTTCAGATGCTGGTCTTCGGAGTTCTGTCGCTTGTGGTGATTTTCCCCACCCGCCGTCTTGCGCGAATGGTCTTGCCGGAGGATGAGAAAGAGGTCGCGCACCTCAACCGTCTCGGCTCAAATATGGTCGGCCGAACGGCGACGATCACCGAGCCCGTTGTGAACGGGTCGGGCGCGGTGCATTTCGGCGACACCCGATGGGTCGTTCGCGCGGATACCGATCTGCAAACAG
>CALAHL010000638.1 GCA_937891725.1 uncultured Rhodospirillaceae bacterium
CCGATCGCCACCATCTTGTCGAGATACTGACCGGGAATATTGGTCATGTCCTCGATCCGCATGGCCATAAGGTCGACCACCTCCCGCAGCTTGTTCAGCCGGGGTTTGATTCCATCGTTGACCCAGAGCTGAGCCTGGTTGCGGGTCAAAGCCGCGATGTGGGCCGCCTTGCCGCCGGGTGAGGAGCAGACATCCAAGATCGCGTGTCCGGGTTCGGCGGCCAGAGCCAGACCGGGGATCAGCGATGAGGCGTTCTGCACGTAGACCTGACCGTCCGCGAACATAGTGCTTGCAGTGATCGCGCGCTTGTCTCCGAAGATGTGATAGGCGTCCGGACACCACGCGATCGGCTGGAGTTCGGTCAGTGCCGACAGTTCCTCGGCAATCTCGTCCGCCGGGCGGGCATGCAACCGGTTGATCCGCACGCTGGACCTGAGCTCACCGGACAACATCCGTTCGGCCTGATCCGCACGCACCCCAAGGGCCGCCGCCGTTCGATCCAGAAACAGCTTCCGTTTGCGGGCTTCGGCCGGATGAAGGTTTCGGGGCATGTGGTGTCTCATTTACGGGATATGTCAGTCCACACACCACGTTCGGACACCAACTGGCAAGTCAGTCGACGTTCGGGTCGGCACTCGGCAAAGTCAGTGTGACGCATGTACCCTTACCCAGATCGCTGGCAATGGAGATCTTACCTTCGTTCTTCTCTACCAGACTCTTCACGATCGCCAGGCCAAGTCCGGTCCCGGATTCTCGTGAAAGCTTCGCGTCGCCAGACTGTTAGAACGGCTCGAACACCTTCTTCAGATCGGCTTTCCGGATGCCGGCGCCCTGATCCGTGATCGTCAGAGCTACCCCGCTCCCCTTCGGCACAGCTTCAATAAGCACACGGGTGGTCGCCTCGGAGTGATTTACCGCATTCGCGATCAGGTTGATCATAACCTGCTCGAATGCCCGGGCATCCATGTGCAGGCTCGGAATCGTCTTGGAGATGATTGCGCGGAGCCGGATGTCCCGCTTGCCGGCGATCGGTCGCATCAACCGCATGATGCGGGCGACTTCGGACCGCAGGTCGATCGGCTCCGGTTTCATTTCCAGTACGCCCGCATCCAGGCGCGCGAAGTTGAGAATGTCCTCGATATGCGAAAGCAGCATCGAGCCGGCACCATTGATGTCGCCGACATATTCCCGTTTCTTAGCTTCTGACAATTGATCGCCGAACGTCAAAATCATATCCGAGAGACCAAGGATCGCATTGAGAGGCGTCCGTAGTTCGTGGCTCATCCGCGCCAGGAAACTCGATTTGGCGGCATTCGCCTGTTCCGCCTGTTCCTTCGCCTCCAGAAGTTCGAATTCCTGAATCTTTCGATCGGTGATGTCGTTCGAAACACTCAGATATCCACCGTCCGGGAGCTTGGTTTCCCGCAGCTGAAACCAACGGTCCCCACGGTGGACCTCGACCGGTTCGGACGAAGTTCTGAACTGGTGCATGCGGCGGGGAATCTCTGTTTCCGGATCCTCTATCAGCCCTAAGCGCGCTTCTGTCTCCAGGATTTCCTGCTTGGTTATCCCTATTCTGAAAAAGTCGTAGAACTGATGATAGCGCTCATTGGCGAAGATCAGGCGCTCCTGCTCGTCGAACAGGATCACGTAACTCGTCATGAAATTCAGAGCACGGATCATCCGGTCGACGGTTTCGCGGGCTTCGACCTCATGAGTTATGTTCCGACCGGTCCCCCGATAACCCATGTACCGGCCTGAAGCGTCGAAATACGGACGGCCGCTCCCGCTGATCCATGCCGTTTTATTTTTGCCTGCCCAGACAGGGAATCTAAAATCTTTGAACGGCTTCCGCTGC
>CALAHL010000639.1 GCA_937891725.1 uncultured Rhodospirillaceae bacterium
CGACATTGCCGTCGACGTTGGCATCGGTCGGGGCAAGGCCACAATCTGGACCTGCGACCTGACCCACGGCTACATCGATATCAACGCCGACTATCGGAGCTGACGCGGGTGAAGATCGTTCTGGTGGTGGCCGTGGTGCTGGTCGACCCGGACGGTCGGGTGCTGATCGCCAAGCGCCCGGAAGGCAAGGCGATGGCCGGGCTTTGGGAATTTCCCGGCGGCAAGGTCGACCCGGGTGAGACTCCGGAAGCGGCGCTGATCCGGGAGCTTAAGGAAGAGCTGGGTGTCGATACGGCGGAATCCTGTCTGGCGCCGTTGACCTTTGCCAGCCATGCCTATGACGATTTCCACCTGCTGATGCCGCTCTATGTCTGTCGGCGCTGGAAAGGCATCGTGACCCCCCAGGAAGGCCAGGAGGTCACCTGGGTGCGTCCGATGCGGCTCAGCGACTATCCGATGCCGCCGGCCGATAAGCCGCTGATCGCGATGATCCGGGACATCATCGGCTGAGGCGCTGTCGGCGCCGTTATGTCCGTCCCAGGAACCCTGCGATGCGCTTGCGGGCCGAGCGCCGAGCATCCCGGTTGCTGTGTGAAATCTCTCCGTTCGGACGGTCGGGCCGGGTGCCGGCGGGGCCGTTCGAGTCGAGTTGCAGGAACTGGGCGCCGCGCAGAAGCCAAAAGATCTCGTCACCAGTCATTTTAGTTCTCCTCAGGTTGAAGAGCGGCTGTTTCGCCCGCTCTGATGTCTAGAAACCTGATGGCTTTCAGCGTATCTCTCAAACGATGCTTTCTCACCGAATGTGTGAGATAATCTATCTTATGAAACGCAATCTTCCCTCTCTCAACGCGCTGCGAGCCTTCGAAGCGGCGGCCCGGCTCGGCAGCTTCAGCAAGGCGGCAGACGAGTTGTCCGTGACCCATGCCGCGATCAGCCACCAGATCCGGGGGCTGGAAGAGTGGTTCGACCAGTCTCTGTTCCATCGGGAGCATCGGCTGGTGCGTCTGACCGAGGCGGGGGGAGAACTGTTGCCGGTGATGACCGACGCGCTCGACCGGATCGCCGAGCGGGTCGAGCGGCTGCGCGACCCGGATCGGCGGACGGTCCTGACCATCTCCTCGGCTCCGTCGATTGCCTACCGCTGGATCGTGCCGCGCCTGATGCGGTTCAGCATGGAGCATCGGGGGATCGATATTAGGCTCCAACATTCCATACAGGTCATCGACAATCTGTCCCGCTCCGGCGTGGATGTGGCGATCCGGCATGGGCGCGGCGGATGGGCGGGATTCGACGAGACCCGGCTGTTGCCAGGCTATGGCCAGCCGATCGCCTCACCGAACCTTCTGGCGGCTCATGGATACGATGATGGAGATCTTCCGCTGACCGCGCGGCAGATTTCGGGTCTGCCGCTTCAGCATGAGGACACGCGTCAGTTCTGGGCGGGCTGGTTCGCCGAGGGTGGGGTGGATGACGCGGATATCGACCAGGGGGCGGTGTTCGACGGATCCGGATCGATCATCGAGATGGCGCTGTCCGGTCAGGCCTGTGTGATCGGACGGATCGCGTTGGCCGAGAACGAGATCAAGTCCGGCACGCTCAAACTGCTGTCGCACCGCAAGCTGAGCCCCGATACCGCGTATTGGTTCCTGTCGGATATTGCGCGTAAGGATGAGCCGGCGATCGTTGCGCTGCGGGAGTTTCTGGTGGCGGAAGCCGAGGCGGTCGAGTTGCCGGATATCAGCCCGGATCCCTGAATCGGTCCACGAAGGCTTCGAACTCGATCAGATCTTCCGGTTCCGGCTCCACCCCGGAAAACCCCCTTAGGTAAGGGGCGGCATAGGCCATGCGGGCCTCCACCGGCTCGGTGACCTCGAGCGCGTAGTAGCCGATCTGGGTGAAATAGAGCACCCGCGCCCGGATGAAGGCATCGGTCTCGGCGAACCCATGTCGGCGATACATCGCGGCGATCGCCTCGACGCGGACCTGGTCGGCATCATGGACCTCTGCGCGCACCGTCTCCGACCGACGGGCCCATTCCCGGATCGCGAAATCCAGCCGTGGATCGAACAGGTCCTGGTCGAACCAGCACTCGGCGATTGCCAGGATATTGCGGTTGATGCTGGGGGACTGTCGGGTGGCGCGGGCGAGGATGGCGGGCGTGTTCTTTTCGCGCCATTGGGTGAGCATCTGATCCAGCAGATCGTCGCGGCTTTTGAAATACCAGTAGAAACTGGACCGGGAGACCCCGAGCGTGGCGGCCAGCGTCAACACCTTCACCGCCTGCATCCCCTCCCGGACGGCAAGCTCCTGCGCCGCGAGGAGCCATTCGTCGCGGCTGACTTTGGTGTGGGGATAAGGGCTGGGAGCGGAGGCGTCGGAGGGCATGTCGGATCCAATAAAATCTCGCGAGTCGACCAAAGTATGGACATAACTGTCTAGACTCCGTCAAATATCTCTCTTAGCGTTCTCTCAGCGAAGGTTGCTGGCAGGGGGATGCGATGAAATCTCACTATCGCGCGGTGGTCATTGGCGGCGGGGTGGTCGGCGCCAGTGTGCTCTACCATCTGGCCAAATTCGGCTGGACCGATGTGGTGCTGATCGAACGGTCGGAGCTGACGGCCGGCTCGACCTGGCATGCGGCGGCGGGGTTTCACTCGCTGAACGCGGATCCCAATATCGCGGCCCTGCAGGACTACACGATCGACCTCTACCCGATCATCCAAGCGGAGAGTGGGCAGGACGTCGGCGTCCACATGCCGGGCGGCGTGAACATCGCCAGCGCGCCCGAGCGTTGGGAATGGCTGCAGTCGGCCTGGGCGATCTTCCAGACCATGGGCATGGAGGCGGTGCGTCTGGTGACCCCCGACGAGATCCGGGAGCTGAATCCGATCGCCGACATGACCGGCGTGCTTGGTGGTCTCTATGAAGAGAAAGAGGGCCACCTCGATCCCTATGGCGCGACCCATGCCTATGCCGGGGCCGCCAAGAAACGGGGTGCCGAGGTGATCCTGCGCAACCGGGTGCTCGAGCTGAACAGCCGCCCCGACGGCAGCTGGGACGTGGTGACCGAGCAGGGCACGATCGTGGCCCAGCACGTGGTCAACGCGGGCGGGCTCTGGGCCAAGCAGGTGGGGCTGATGGCCGGTGTCGACCTGCCGGTCACCCCGATGGAACACCATTATCTGATCACCGAGGAAATCCCCGAGATCGCCGCCCTCGACCGCGAGATCGCGATGATCGTTGACCTGGAAGGTTTCACCTACAGCCGGCAGGAGCGCAACGGCCTGCTGCTCGGTGTCTACGAGCGGACCACCAAACATTGGAACATGGAGGGGGCGCCCTGGGATTACGGCATGGACCTGATCCCGGAGGACATCGACCGGATCTCGCCCGAGCTGTCGGTCGGCTTTGAGCGGTTTCCCTGTCTCGCCGATGTCGGCATCCGGCG
>CALAHL010000640.1 GCA_937891725.1 uncultured Rhodospirillaceae bacterium
CCGACGATCTGCGCCGCAAGCTGGAGGCAGGCTGCCCGCGCGTGTTCAACCGCTTGGACGGGGCGGACGCCTTGATCGATGACATCGTCGGGACCGGCTGACCGCCCTCGCATCACGACACCCATTCCCAGGTCCGGCGCTCCGGTCGATTGACGCGACCGCAGGGTCCGGCGACGCTGGCTTTCAAAAGCCTGCATAAGAGTCCTGGGAGGATGGAATGACGGATCGGTATATCGTCGGTGATTTGGTCGCCGAGTTCCTGCAGCGGATGGACGTCTCGACGGTGTTCGGCATCGTCTCCGTCCACAATATTCCGATGCTGGACGCCATCGGCCGGCGCAATGCGATCCGGTTCGTGACCGCGCGCGGCGAATACGGCGGTGGCCATATGGCAGACGCCTATGCGCGCTCCAGCGGTGAGCTCGGCGTTTTGGTGACCTCAACGGGTCCAGGTGCCGCGAATGCGGTTCCGGCCTTGGTCGAGGGCCAGTTCGCCGGCACCCCGATGCTGCACCTGACCGGACAGACCGCGACTTCGGATATCGACAAACAGCGCGGCCCGGTGCACGACGTGCCGGGCCAGACGGCAATGCTGGCGGCAGTCTCCAAGGCCGCATTCCGCGTCAGATCTCCCGAGACCGCGCTGGGGACGCTGTTGAAGGCCGCAACCCTCGCCCTGACAGCACCGATGGGCCCCGTCAGTGTCGAGATCCCGATCGACATTCAACGTAGCGCCATCCCGCGCCCTGAAACCCTGGATCATCTGGCCCGCCCCGCTCCGGCACCGATCGAGCCGGACGGGGGATCGGTCGCGGCCCTGGCGGACCGTCTACGAAAGGCGAAGCGTCCCATGTTGTGGGTCGGCAACGGGGCCAAGTTCGCCGAGCCCGCCATACGCAGGCTTATGGCGCTTGGCGTGCCGGTGATCACCAGCTGGAACGGACGTGGTGCTGTCCCCGAAGACGATTCGATGTCGCTTGGGGCGACCCTTCAACTGCCGGAAACCCAGACGGTATTGGCTACGGTCGACCTGCTGATCGTGGCCGGCTGTCGATTGCGCGGCCACGAGACCGGCGACCTCTCGATCTCGTTGCCGGAGCTGCGCGTCCAGATCGACGTGGACCCGGCGGCGAACGGACGGACCTACGGCTGCGATCTGTTCGTCCACGGCGATGCGGCCAGAACCTTGGACCTGCTGGCCGACACGGTCGGCCCGCTCCAAGTGGACCCGACCTTTGCCGGTGAGATCGCATCCGCCAAAAGCGCCGGGCGATCCGCCTATCTCGCCAAGTTCGGCCCCTATACCAAGATGGCGGACGCGGTTCGGGCGGCCTTGCCGGAGCACGGCCGGTTCGTGCGGGACGTGACGCTGGCGCATTCGACCTGGGGCCATCGCGCCTTCGACGTGCACGGCCCCCGAGAGAATATCTACCCGGTGGGAGCGGCGATCGGGCCGGGCCTGGCGATGGGGATCGGCGCCGCCTTGGGCGCGGGCGGACAGAAGACCGTGTGCATGAGCGGGGACGGTGGATTCGCCATGAACATCGCCGAGCTTTGGACCGCCGCCGACGAGCGGGCGGATGTGGCGTTCCTGGTGATGAACGACCAGGGCTTCGGGGTGATCAAGCACATTCAAGATGCGCTTTATGAAGGCCGGCACCATTTCGCCGACCCGACCCCGGCGGATTTCGAGGCTTTGGCCAAGTCCACCGGCATGCCCTATCGCCGGATCGACACGATCGACGATCTCCAGGAGGCGCTCGGTGCTGCCATTGCCCATGACGGGCCCGCTATGGTGGAGGTCGACATGGCCAAGATCGGCCCCTACCCTCGCTATTACGTACCGCCGCCCTACGCGAAAGGGTGAGTTCCAAGACGGAACATACAAAAACCCCCGCTCAAGGCGGGGGTTTTCAACTCGTCGATCCGATGGGATCGATCAGAACTTCTCTTTCACCTTCAACACCTGACGACCCTTGTACATGCCGGTCTTCAGGTCGATGTGGTGCGGCCGATGCAGCTCACCCGTATCCCGGCTCTCGACATAGGCGTCGGCCGAGATGCTGTCGTGAGCCCGGCGCATACCCCGTTTGGAGGGGCTGGTTTTTCGCTTGGGAACCGCCATCTGAAACACTCCGATAGATCTTGGCGCCACGAGCGGCGGCTCGCGACGGAGGGCGGGTTATACGCAAGCCTCTGGCGGATTGCAAGGCGTGATCTGGCGGATTTGAAGCATTCTTTGTCCCGGCTGTCATCCAACCGTCACTTGTCCGCAACATCCGACTCGGACTATGCAGAGAAGCCCGGTTCGAAAGGCACCTATCATGACCCAGATTTTCACCAATGCCCGCATCGTTCTGATCGATCGCGTGATCGACGGGACGGTGACAACGGCTGATGGAACGATCCGAACGGTCGATGACGGACGGGCCGCCAGCAACGGACATGATCTGGAAGGTGATTACCTGATCCCGGGTCTGGTCGAGTTGCACACCGACAATCTTGAAAAGCACTACGAGCCACGCCGGCAAGTCTATTGGGACCCCATTGCAGCCGCGGTCAACCATGACGCGGTGATCGCGACATCCGGAATCACCACGGTCTATGACGCGCTGTGTCTGGGACTGACCGAGAAGGGCGAGCTGCGGAGCGAGCATCTAAGGCCGATGGTCGACGGCATTCTCTCAGCGCGGGCGGCCGGCATGTTTCGCGCGGATCATAAACTGCATCTCCGCTGCGAGGTGATCGGCGAGACTGTGCTGGACCAGCTTGCCGCATTCGAGACCGACCACCGGGCGGTCGGGATCGTCTCCCTGATGGATCATTCACCGGGCCAGCGGCAGACCGCGAATGTCGAGTACTGGCGGCAATATACCAGGGCCACCGTCGGGCTCAGCGATGCGGAGATGGATGCCGAGTTCGACCGGCTTCGCACCGCCTCCGACACGATCGGGCCCCGGCAACGGCGGGCGATCTCCGATTGGGCCCAGACGCGCGGACAGGTTCTGGCCAGCCATGACGATGAAACCGTCGCCCATGTCGAGGAATCGCGGGATCTCGGCTGCACAATTGCGGAATTCCCCACCACCAAAGCCGCTGCCGATGCATCGCGCCAGCACGGATTGGCGATTCTGATGGGGGCGCCAAACCTTGTGCGCGGCAAATCCACTTCGGGCAATGTGACGGCAATCGAATTGGCGCGTCGGGATCTGCTGGATATCGTGTCTTCGGACTACGTTCCGGCGAGTCTGATTCCGGCGGCGTTCAAGCTGGTCGAGACCGTGGACGGCTGGGACCTGCCCCGCGCCGTCGCCACCATGACGGACACGCCGGCCAGGGTCGCCGGACTGACCGATCGCGGCCGGATCGAGGCGGGTTTGCGGGCGGATCTGGTGCAGGTTCGGGTGGTCGATGGCCGCCCGGTGGTCCGCGGTGTCTGGCGCGAAGGCCGACGGGTCGCGTGACCGGACCTACGCCGCCTCGGCCCGCTTCCGGATCCGGCAGATGAAGAATGCCTCGAAGAACGGGCTCGGCATGATCCGCATGGCGTGACGCAACTCCGGATCGAAGCTCCGCTTGTCCCAGCTTTCCAGACCGGCCATGCCCTCTGGGATGTCGACCGGAATCGGCTCGACCACCGCAGTCTCGTAGTGACACACCAGATGGTCGACCGGCGCCTCGTTCTCCTCCGGCGCGATCGTGCATGTGCAGTAGACGAGAACGCCACCCGGCGCCAAGCACTTGAAGGCCGCGACCAGCATACGCTGTTGCAGGCGGCTCATCTTCTCGATGCGTTCCAGGGTCCAGTAGCGCAGGCTGTCCGACCGCTCCAGGTTGACCATGCCCTCTCCCGAA
>CALAHL010000641.1 GCA_937891725.1 uncultured Rhodospirillaceae bacterium
GGGAGACACGGCACTGGTCTTCATAATGAAAATGGCGAACAGCACCGCACCGACAATATTGGCGACAAGCACTATGCTCCAGATCCGCCCGAGGCGCAGAAAATTGCTCCGGGTCGGAGATTTGCAGAGGGTGGCGACCGGAATGATCGTGTTTTCCGTGAACAATTGCATGCCACCCACGATCACCAGGATGAAGCCGATCGTGTAGCCCATGTTCCCAATCAACGGCGCCCATACCGCATCGGCAGGCAGATGCGTGTTCATCACCGCCTCTGTCACAACCGAAAAACCCATCGCAAGCCCCGCCGCCAGACCCGAGAACGCAAGCGACATTGCAGGCCGCGCCATCTCCTCGTCCCCGTCGCGCCGAACGACTTCGAAGGTCTTGTCGGCGGACAGGCGCCGATGGGCTTCCACGCTGTTTTCGGCGTTGGAATCGGGGCTGTGGGCCACCGATTTCATGCGCACACGCGCCGGTGCCGGGTCCTGGTGATTGTCGTCGGAGGGAGGAGAGGTGGCCATTGGAACTCCAGGTGTTTCGAATTCAGTTATCCCAGAGCGCGACGGCCCCAGCTTCCCCGGAACTGACCCAGAGTGTCATGAACGCTCACCGAGGGTGGACGGACTCGAATGGGGGGAGGAACTACATATATGCCTATTTCACAGGCTTTCTAGCGCAGGACCCGATCCTGTAGGCTCCGGCTCTAAGACCGCAGAAGCAAAGTCCACAAAAAGAGGAAACCACAATGTCCGGGCCAAGCCCCTTCAGTCAGGAAATTTTGCCACCCGGGGTCCGGGCGCGGTTGGTACCGAACGGCAACGGGCTCAGCATGCACGTGTTGGAGGCCGGCGCACCCGGACAGCCTTTGGTCCTCCTGCTCCACGGCTTTCCCGAGATCGCCTACAGCTGGAGGGAGATCATCGGACCGCTCGCCGCCGAGGGCTACCACGTGGTCGCCCCCGATCAGCGCGGCTATGGTCGGACGACCGGATGGAGCGCCGGGTATGACGACTCGCTGGAACCGTTCGCGCCGCTGAATCTGGTACGCGATATCACAGGGCTGGTGGGTGCGCTTGGCTATGATCAGGCCGAGGCGGTGATCGGCCATGACTATGGCTCGCCGGTCGCAGCGTTCTGCGCGTTGGTTCGGCCGGACGTGTTCCGCTCGGTGGTTCTGATGAGCGCTCCGTTCGGCGGACCCGGCCCACTGCGCAAAGACCCCGACGCCGCAAAAGGCATGGCGGACGGTCTGTCGGACCCGGATCTCTTGGCATCGATGGAGAAGCTCGGCCGGCCGCGGAAGCACTATCACTGGTACTACGCGACACGCCCGGCGGATCAGGACATGTGCGAGTGTCCGGAAGGGATCCACGATTTCCTGCGGGCCTATTTCCACATGAAAAGCGCCGATTGGACCGCCAACAAACCGCATCCGCTCGCGGGCTGGCGCGCCGAGGAACTGGCCAAACTGCCGACCTACTATGTCATGGACCTTGCTCAGGACATGCCGGAAAGCGTCCGGTCCGAGATGCCGTCCAAGGACGCGATCGCAGGCTGCCGCTGGTTGCCGGACGAGGTCCTGGCGGTCTATGCCGCAGAATACGGTCGCACCCGGTTCCAGGGCGGACTGCAATGGTATCGGGTGGTCACCGGCGGTATCGTGGGCCGCGATCTCCGCACCTTTGCCGGTCGACGGATCGAGGTGCCGTCTGCGTTTATCGCAGGGGCCCAGGATTGGGGCGTGCATCAGAAGCCCGACGAGTTCGAGGCGATGCAATCCAAGGGGTTGGCTGACTTGAGGGGGGTGCACCTGCTGGACGGTGCCGGCCATTGGGTCCAGCAGGAGCAGGCCGACAAGGTGTTGGGCCTGTTGATCGAATTTCTCAAAACGGAGAAAGCATCATGATTAGAAAATCTTGGATTTCCGGAGGCGCTTTCGCGGTTGGCGTGTCGCTTCTGGCGGCCTGCGAGACCGCACCTTTGACCGGCCGCAACCAACTGATCCTGCTGCCGGAAAGCCAATCTCAAGCGATGGGGGTCGATGCCTATCAGGAGATCAAGAGTAAGACCCCGACCTCGAACGATCCGCGCTACACCGGTCCGGTCAACGAGATCGGCCAGCGGATCGCGGCGATCAGCACCCAACCGGGCCTTGACTGGGAGTTCACCGTTTTCGAGGACGAAACGCCGAATGCATTTGCGCTTCCGGGCGGCAAGGTCGGGGTCCATACCGGCTTGTTTAAGGTAGCGAAAAACAAGGATCAGTTGGCTGCCGTGATGGCACATGAGGTCGGGCACGTGATGGCACGCCACAGCTCCGAGCGCATGTCGACCCAGATGGCGACGCAACTCGGCGTACAGCTCGGCGGCGCTGTCGTCGGTCAGGAATACGCCGGGTTCTTGGGTCAGGCGGCAACGCTGGGCGTGGTTCTGCCGTATTCCCGCGTTCAGGAATCCGAAGCCGATGAGATCGGCCTGATCATGATGGCCAAAGCCGGATACGATCCGCGCGCCGCCGTCGCGCTCTGGCGGAATTTCGCGGCGGAGGGCGGCAGCCGGCAACCCGAATTCCTGTCGACCCACCCGCTCCCGGAAACCCGCATCAAGGATATCGAGGCCGCTCTGCCTCGGGCCATGCCGTATTACGAGTCCAGCCCCTATCGGTAGGGCTCGGTTGTCCAACTCATCGAACGGCCCATGTCCGTTCCGAACAAAGCAGAATGGGAGTGAACTTATGGATTTCAGCCTCGACGGCAAGCTGGCGCTCGTGACCGGATCGACCCGCGGAATCGGCCTCGCGACCGCCAAAGGATTGGCGGACATGGGCGCCGAGGTGGTGATCAACGGCCGTGACCAAGCGTCAGTGGATCGTGCCATCTCCGACGTAAAGGCCACCACTCCAGATGCCAAGTTGCGGGGCATCGTCGCCGATCTGTCCGGTGCCGACGGATGCGATGCGCTGATCAAGGCGCTGCCCCAGGTTGATGTCCTGGTCAACAATATGGGGATCTACGAGCCGAAGGCATTCTTCGATATTCCCGACGAAGACTGGCAGAAAATGTTCGACGTCAACGTGATGAGCGGCGTGCGCCTGACCCGTCACTATCTCAAGAACATGCTGGACGAGAAGGATTGGGGCCGAGTGGTGTTCGTCTCGAGCGAATCCGGGATCTACATTCCGAAGGAGATGGTGCATTACGGCTTCTCCAAGGGCGCGCAGTTGGTGATCGCACGCGGTGCGGCCGAGATGACCAAAGGCACCAATGTCACTGTGAATTCTGTGCTGCCGGGACCGACCTGGGTCGAGGGGCATCACGACCGGTTCTCGGCACGGGCCGAAGCGCAGGGCACCACCTTGGACGCGATCAAAGCCAGCACCTTCACCGACCGACGTCCGGCCTCGCTGCTCCAGCGTTTTGCGACGCCGGAAGAGGTCGCGAACATGATCTGCTATGTCTGCTCCCCCGCCTCCAGTGCCACCAACGGGGCCGCCCTGCGGGTCGAAGGTGGGATCGTGACCAATCCGTTCTGATCGCAAGCGGTCCTGATGGCCAATCGCGGACAGCCGCCGCCAAAATCGATCCTGTTGCCTCTGGTGGCCAGATCCCGCGGCGCGTGGGGCCCGCCTCCGCGAGATCTTAGGATCGAGGATGCGGGTCCCGGACAGGAGAGCGTCTGGGACTACCCGCGCCCACCCAGGTTGGAGGACGTGCCGGAGGTTGTCCGCGTGGTGTTCGGTGGGGTGGTTCTGGCCGAGACCGACCGCGCGGTTCGGGTTCTGGAGACCGCCGGAGCGCCGGTCTACTATCTCCCGCTGGACAGCTTTCGAGACGGCGCTCTGATGGCGCGCGACT
>CALAHL010000642.1 GCA_937891725.1 uncultured Rhodospirillaceae bacterium
CTAGTCACTTGGAACCGAAGAACGGTTCATAATGTGCCTGGAAGAGTTTATGCTGCTCCTATTGATTTTAGGGAGCGCGTGCGATGGCGGGTGGTCGACCTGTGGAGACATTAACGTTAAGCGATGAAGAGCGATCCTATCTTGAGAGGCAGGTCCGGCGTCTTCGGGTTTCACGATCGTTGTCCGAGCGTTGCCGGATCATTCTTCGTTGCGCCGACGGCTTGACCGGTAAAGCGGTAGCTGCGGACCTCGGCCTGCATGAACACACCGTTGGCAAATGGCGCCGTCGGTTCTTAAAGGATCGGATTGACGGGCTTCTGGATGAACCTCGAGCCGGGCGTCCGCGCCGCATCGAAGACGATCAAGTCGCGGCGGTGATCGAACGGACCCTCTACACGACACCCGCCGACGCTACCCATTGGTCGATCCGTTCGATGGGTGAGGAGATGGGCCTGTCGCACACGACGATCCGAAGGATCTGGACGGCATTCGGCCTTCAGCCGCATCGAGTGGAATGCTTCAAGCTGTCCAGCGATCCGCTCTTCGTCGACAAGGTTCGCGACATCGTCGGTCTCTACCTTGCGCCGCCGGATCGGGCGATGGTTCTCTGTGTTGATGAGAAAAGTCAGATCCAGGCGCTTGATCGCGAACAACCCGTGTTACCGATGATGCCCGGCATCCCGGAACGCCAGACCCACAGCTATATCCGCCACGGTACGACCTCGCTATTCGCAGCACTCGATATCGCTTCGGGCTTCGTCATCGGCAAATGCTACAAACGGCATCGGGCAAAGGAGTTCCTGGATTTCCTTAAACAGATCGACGCGCGGGTCTCGGATGGCCTTGATATCCACATCGTCATGGACAACTACGCCACACACAAGACGCCGATGATAAAGGCATGGCTGGCTCGACGCCCCCACTACCACGTCCATTTCACGCCAACATCCGCCTCCTGGATCAACCAAGTCGAGCGCTGGTTCGCCGAGCTGACCCGCAAGAAAATCCAGCGGGGCGTCCACACCTCGATCAAAGATCTGGAGGCAGATATCCAAGCCTTCATCGCCAAGCACAACCAAAATCCCAAGCCGTATAAATGGACAAAATCAGCCGACGAAATCCTCGCTTCCGTCAAACGATTCTGTCTCCGAACCAACCAAACCTTATGTGGTGAACTTTAGATTCAGGTGACTAGATCACGTACGCAGAGGACGCCAAGCCTTCCCGGCGTTCCGGTTGCACCGATCTATAGACGTCCGGCACATACTGCGTCAGCCCCGCAGGTTTTCGCGGAGCGTGCTGCCGGTATAGGATTTGCGGAAAATACCTCGGCGCTGCAGTTCAGGGACGACGCCACGACAAAACTGCTCGAACATGCCCGGAAACATAGTTGGCGCCAGCACGAAGCCATCGCAGACGCCGGCCTCGAACAACTCCTGAAGCCGGTCGGCGATCATCGCCGGCGTGCCCACCATCTCTCGTCCTCTGTCCCGTTTGACCGCAGCCTCGGCCAAGGTGACACCGTCGGCCTGCATGGTCTGCCGCAGCATCTGTTCTGAGCCCTTCATGCCCTGGTTACGCTGCAGCTCCGCAAGTTTTGACTGGTCTGAAAGCTTGGTGAGGTCGGCACCCAGCCCACTTGATGACGCAGCCAGACTGAGTTCCGGGTCGATCAGGCTGTTGAGATATTCTGCCCGTTCCCGGGCGATCGACTCCGTTTCGCCCAGCACGACAGATATGGCCGGAAGAACAGCGCATTCTCCAGGAGCGCGGCCGACCTGTTCCATCCGGCTTTTAAGGTCCTCGTAGAACTCCCGCATTTCGGTCTTCCCGCGCTGGATGGTGAAGACCACCTCCGCCCATCTCGCCGCAAACGCACGACCGCGATCCGAGCTGCCGGCCTGCATGATGACGGGGCGACCCTGCGGGCTGCGCGGGATCGACAGCGGCCCGCGCGTCTTGATCCAGCGTCCCTCATAATTCGCGTAGTGCACCTTGGAGGGATCGGCGAAAACGCCGGCTTCCTTATCCAGCACGAAGGCATCCTCGTCCCAGCCGTTCCACAGGGCGAAGCATGCCTCAAGCACTTCGTCCGCCCGGTCGTAGCGCTCCTCGCGAGGCGGCAACTCGTCCATGCCGGCGTTCTGCGCTTCCAGGTTCGTCGCCGAGGTCACCACGTTCCAAGCAACCCGCCCGCCGCTCAGGACATCGAGCGACCCCAGCCAGCGTGCAAGATGATAGGGCGTGTGGAAGGTGGTCGACAGCGTAGCGCCCAGTCCAAGGTGCCGGGTCGCAGCCGCCATGATCGGAAGCACTACAGTCGGGTCGAGATAGCTGATCTGCCCCCCACGGCGCACATAGGGATCGAAGCTGTCGCCGTGGATGTCATAGAGACCGAACAGATCGGCGAAAAAGCACCCGTCGAAGCAGCCGGCCTCCAGGGTCCGCGCGATATGCTCGTAGCGGCTCGGATGCAGAATATCGTCGAGTGTCGCTTCGGGATGCCGCCAACCGCCGACATGCATCGCCGTCGGCCCGGTTTTCAGATACGCAACCAGATGCATGTGACCG
>CALAHL010000643.1 GCA_937891725.1 uncultured Rhodospirillaceae bacterium
ATTGGTGAACCGGCCGCCTTCGCTGTCATAGCGGCGGATCTCTTCCATCCCCAGCAGATCGCAATAGAACTTGAGGCTGGCATCGACGTCCGAGATTCGGACCATGGTGTGAAGATATTGCATTCGGCTCTCCGCGTGGCGCGTTTTTGATTGGACTGATCCCAATGTGGCGATTTCGGCGGAAGAGACAACCCGCTCCGTCACCGTCGAGTTATTACAAGACGCGAGTGACCGTGCAAACCGAGACTGCCGCCCCTCGCATTGATCCGCGTCACCATGGGCCAGCGGTCTAACTCCGATACTTCGAACCCCAACCCGAACGTTGGTTGGATGACCGCGATGCGGACAAAACAGCCATAGGCATTTACGGTATGATATCGCCTGGATAATTAGGAGCCTCTATGGGTTCACCGCACCTACCCAAATTGACATCCGTGCTTTTGCATTCCTACAGCGAAGCCGCGCTCTGTAACGCGGATGAACTGCTCGCTGAATCGTTACTGTTGCGCGACCATGACCACATGGCACGGGCTTACTTCTTGGCCGTTTCTTGTATCGAAGAAACGGGCAAAGCGCTGCTCGCGTTCGATTCCCAGAATCGCAATCTTAGCGATCCGGCAGTCTGCAAGAAGCTGAAGACGTCGATGGAAAGCCACAGGCAAAAGATCGGTTATGCATTGGGTATTTGGGCCTTTAGCAGCCCTGACCCACGGGATGCGGTAAAGGTTGCGCTTGATCTGGCCGTTGACGCTAAATACGGTCGCGAACCTTCATTGTATAGCGACTTGAGGACGGACCCAGATCGGGTTCAAACGCCGCGTGAGATCGTCCGGGCTAACGCAGCGCGGGACTGTGTCAGACTCGCCGAGAACTGCCTTGTGTTCGCGCACAGCCATGTCAGGGACAAAATACCACCCAAGTTCACGACTGCTCAGAATAGGATCTTCACATTGAAATCCGCCAAGTTTCAGGAGCTTCTGAGCACGGAAGACTTCTGGTGGTACTACATCTCGCGAATGGAATCAGGCCAACACGACATCGCGGAAGCGGTGCACGGATATGAGCGGGATCACATCAAGACTGGCAAGCCGTTTAGTACTGAGCAGTAGACGAACACTATAGTTTGTGGCGACCCTACAAACTGCGACAAAGGCCTGGGAGCCGACCTTAGCGATGTCGCGTCGGGCAGACAAAATCGGACTCTTCCGCTTCGACCAATCCAATGAGATCTAGAATGCGCCTTCAGAACCCGTCCTGAACCCAATCATGTCTGGACTGCGCATTCACCGCCTGCGTGGGCCGAGGGAAGCTCGGATCGGCGAAGCAACCGACGGCCACCGCGATCATATCCGGTTTGCGCTGCGGCTCCCAGAATACGGTCGAGCCGCATCTCGGGCAAAAATGAAACCGCACCGGAAATCCGCTCTCGGAGGGACGCTCATAGGCGGTGCAGGCGCCCTCCACCAGAACGTCCGAGCGGTTGAAGAAAGCCGCTATTCCGAACGGGGAACCGGTTCGCCGCTGACAGGCGAGACAATGGCAGAGCGAGATCAGCTTCGGCTCCGCTGAACAGGTCACTTTGAGTGCCCCACAATCGCAGCCTGCCGAACGCGACATCATCGTTTCCTTTCGAAATTCCAAACCGGCGACGGATCACCTGATCTCAGCGCCCGATCAATGCCCCAATTCTTCAGCAAGCTGTCGGCACAGTTCTTCCGACCAAACTGTGCCTCAAATGCGCTACGCTTCACAAAAGACCCATCACCAGGGATGCAATGCGATGTTACAGCCTCAGGCAAAGCCAAGCTCCAGCATTTTCACCTCGATCCTGGGCGCTGTGACACTTTTCGGCGCTCTTGCCGCGACCTCCCCCGGACTGACCCAGACCAAGGCCGAACCCTTCGCATTTCAGAAGGAACGCTTCGACCTGAGCGGGGATCGCCCGGTTGTGTGCCTGGATTTCAATCGTCCGCTCGACTTCGCCCGCCCGAAACGCCCCGACGACTACATCGCGATCAGCCCGAACGCGGATGTCAGCCCGCGCGTTCAGGACCAGTCCCTCTGCCTGTCCGGTCTCGACTGGGGCAGCCGCTACCAGGTGACGGTGCGCGCGGGGCTCCCGGGTGCGGCCGACGGCGACATCCCGGCCTCCAGCCTCGCCGGAGATCGCATCGTCGTGGTCGATTTCCCCGACGCGCCGCCCTCGGTCGCGTTCCACGGCGATGGCTACGTGCTGGCCCAAGACGGGGACGCGGTCCTGCCGCTCGCCACCCGCAACGTCTCCTCGGTCGACATTCAGGTGCTGCGGATCGTCGACCGCAATCTGATCGAACAGATCCGCAATACCAACCTGCAGGAGGTGATGAACGGCTGGAGCATCGAGCAGATCAGCAACTGGCAGGGCGAAACCGTGTGGAGCGGCACGCTGGAGGTCCAGGGCACGCCGAACCGCACCGAACGCACCGGGATCGAGATCGACACCATTCTGGACCGCAGCGTGCCGGGCATTCATATCGTCACCGCCTGGCCTTCGGACGCACAGCCGAATGATTGGGACTCGCGCGCCACCCAATGGGTGCTGGTCTCGAACCTCGGGATTTCGAGCTTTGAAGGCTCCGGCGACGGTGCCATGACCGCCTTCGTCCACGGCCTGAACGACGCCCAGCCGCGCGGTGACATCACCGCCCGGCTGATCGCGCGCAACAACAAGATCCTCGGCGAGGCCGTAACCGATGCGGACGGGCGGATCGACTTCTCGGCCGGTCTGATGCGCGGCGACGGCGGCAACACGCCGACAGCCCTGATGCTCTATGGCCCGGATCAGGATTTCAATCTGCTGCGCCTGTCCGGCCCGGCCTTCGATCTGTCGGATCGCGGGGTGTCCGGCCGCGCGCTGGCAGGACCGATCGATGGGTTCCTATGGGGCGACCGGGACATCTACCGGCCCGGCGAAACCGTCGCGCTGGCGGGTATGCTGCGGGACGGTGCCACCGCGTCTGCCGTCGCCGAAATGCCGGTTACCCTGACGATCCTCCGTCCGGACGGCCGCGAGTTCCGTTCCCTCTCGCTCACCGCCCAACGCGCCGGATCGTTCGAAGCCAGTGTGGAGCTGCCGAAATCGGCCCCGACCGGCCAATGGACCGCCCAGGTGCGCGTCGATCCGAATGCGGACCCGGTGGCGAGCCGGTCCTTCTCGGTCGAGGATTTCGTCCCCGAGCGGTTGGCGCTTGAGCTGAGCGCCACGCCGACAGGCGGCGACACCAGCCCGACCCTCGCCCCCAACCAGGTCGTCGAGATCAGCGCGGACGGACGGTTTCTGTTCGGTGCCCCGGCCGCCAATCTGGCCCTGACCTCCGAGATCGTGGTGAGCGTCGATCCTGAGCCGTTCCCGGACTGGGCGGCCTACAGCTTCGGCCTCGCCAGCGAGAGCTATATCTCCAGCCGCAAGCCGTTGCCGGAGAGCCGTACCGATGCCGAGGGCCTGGGCCGGATCAAGGCCAGCCTCCCGCCGATCGGCGATACCACCCACCCGTTGCGGGCCACGATCCGTGCGACCCTGTTGGAGCCCGGCGGACGCGGAATCACCCGCTCACTCGATCTCAAAGTGCAAAAGTCCGAGACCGCTGAGGCGCTGGCGTTGGGCCTGCGTCCCACCTTTCAGGACGGTCAGGTCGCCGAGGGCACCAATGCCACCGCTGAGGTGATCGCGCTTGATCTAACCGGAACCCCGGTCGCCGGCCGGACCTTGGGATGGGCCCTGGTGCGGGAGGTCCGGGACTATTTCTGGACGACGCAGAACGGGGTCTCGAATTGGGATTTCACGGTTCACCATGAAGATGTCGCCACCGGCACCGTCGTGACGGCCGACCGACCGGTCGAGATATCCGCGCCTGTCGACTGGGGACAATACCGGATCGAGATCTTCGACAGCGAGACCGGTGCCGCCTCCAGCATCGCGTTCTCCGCCGGATGGCGCGCCCAGGCCGGGGGTGGCAGCGCGCCCGACAAGGTCCGGGTGGTGATGGATCAGGAGAGCTATCGCCCCGGTGACACGGCACGCGTATTCATCGATCCGCCCTATGCCGGCGAAGCGCTGATCGCGGTCCTGGGGGACGAGGTGCTGAGTACCCAGCGTATCTCGGTTCCGGAAGACGGCGCCGAATTCACCCTCACCGTCGGTGACGATTGGGGAGCCGCCGGGGCCTATGTATCGGTCACCCTGCTGCGTCCGAGCGGTGCCGCCGAAGACGGCGCCAACGGCTCGCGCAGTGCCGACCGGGCGATCGGAATCAGCTGGCTGATGCTCGACCGGGAGGAACGGAAGATCGGTGTCGTGATCGATGCCCCCGCTGAGATCGTGCCCAACACAACGCTCACCGTTCCGGTGCAGCTGACCAATCTGGCGGCCGGACAGCGCGGATACCTTACCCTCGCCGCAGTCGATCAGGGCGTGCTCTCCCTCACCACCTACCTGACACCCGATCCGTTCGCCCATTACTACGGGCGAAGGGTCCTGGGTGTGGACATCCGGGACGTCTACGGACGGCTGATCGACGGACAATGGGACCGGATGGGACGCCTGCGCGCCGGTGGCGATGGTATGGGTGGGGCGACCGGCGGGCTGGATGCCGATGCCTATGACGTGGTCTCGCTGTTCTCCGGAATTGTCGAGACCGATGCCGAGGGTCGGGCCGAGGTCACCCTTCAGATCCCGGATTTCAATGGCGAGCTGCGGCTGATGGCGGTCGCGTTCAGCGCCGACCAGATCGGCAGCGGCGAGGCCACCCTACCGGTCCGGCCGCCGCTGGTGGCGGAACTCTCGCGGCCCCGGTTCCTCGCCCCCGGAGATCAGGTCGAACTCACCCTGGATCTCACCAACCTGACCGCACCCGAGGGCGTCTACACCTCGACCGTCACCACCGACGGGCCGGTTGCCGTGATCGGCGATCCGGCCCGCACCGTGGAGCTGGCATCTGGTGGCACCGCCGTCCGCAGCCTCCGGCTGGGGGCAAAGGACAGCACCGGTGTCGGCTCGGTGACGCTCTACGTCGCGGGACCGGACGGCTTCTCCCTCACGCGCAGTTTCGAGATTTCGGTCCGCGACCCGCAAGCCCGCCAGACCCGGACCGTTGCGGCCTCACTCCCGGCTGCTCAGAAACTGGTCTTGAACCGGGACATTCTGGGCGATCTCTCGGAGACCGGCGCCACGCTCGCGGTCACGGTGGGAACCGGTCCGACCTTCAACCTGCCACGGCTGCTCGACGAGTTGGCGCGCTATCCCTACGGCTGCCTGGAGCAGACCATCAGCACCTCCATGCCGCTGCTGTATATCGACGATCTGGCGGCATTCGTTGGCACGGAGGAGCCGAGCGAACAGATCCGAGACCGGGTCCAGGCCTCGATCTGGCGGCTGATGAACATGCAGCGTTATGACGGCGCCTTCGGGCTCTGGAACGGCTATGGGGAGGCGGAACCCTGGCTGACCGCCTATGCGGTCGACTTTCTGGGGCGCGCCCGGCGTGCCGGATACACCGTGCCCGACAGCGCCTTCGATCTGGCGCTCGACTGGTTGGAGAGCACGCAGAACCTGAACACCGGCCAGGAGGTGTTCGGGGCCAATCTGACCTACACGCTGTACCTGCTGGCCCGCGAAGGCCGCAGACCGGCGAGCGAAGCACGCTATCTCCAGGACACCTATCTCGCGCAGCTGGATGCGGCCAGCCGGGTGCAACTGGCGGGCGCGCTCGCGCTGTCGGGAGAGACCGGCCGGGTGGCGTCCCTGCTGCAGGCGACCGATCTGCCGGTCCGGGAGTGGGACGACTCGGATTATGGCTCGACCGTACGGGACGGAGCCCTGCGTCTGACCCGGATGATCGAACTGGGCGCGGATCCCGGTCGGATCGCCCGGCTGTCGGACGAGCTGGCCTCCGCCGTCGCCGGTGACAGGTGGCTCAGCACCCAGGAGAAAGCCTGGCTGACCCTGGCGGCCAAGGCGATGATCGAGCGGCAGGAAACCGTCTCGGTCGCGATGGGCGGACAAAGCCGGGCAGCCAGCGCGAAGCCGGTGACGGCCTTCCCGGGGGTCTCCGCCCTGACCGACGGCTATGTGATCGAGAACCTCGGAGACAAGCCGGTGCGGATCTCGGTGGCGATCTCCGGTCGCGCCAGCGGCCCGCTTCCCGCAATCCGCAACGGGTTCGGGATCGAGCGGACGCTCTACGCGCTCGACGGGACGCCTGTAGCTCCGGATGCGCCGCTGAAGCGGGGCGCGCGCTACATGGTGCTGATCGACGGCACAACCGAGTCCTCCGAGCAGCAACAGGCGATGGTGATCGATCTGTTGCCGGCCGGGCTTGAGATCGAGAACACCCGACTGGTCGCGGGCGGGTCGCTTCAGGATTTCGGCTGGCTCGGGGAGCTGACGCCGACCGAGACCACGGAGTTCCGCGACGACCGGTTCGTGGCGGCCGTCGATCTGAACGCCGAACGGGGCCAGTTCCGGGTGGCCTATCTGGTGCGCGCGGTGACGCCGGGCACTTTCATCCAGCCCGCCACCCAGGTCGAGGATATGTATCGCCCCGAGCGATTGGCCCGGACGGCTCTCTCCCGCGTGACGGTCGCGGAGTAAGGCGCGCGCGATGGCCGGGCGACTGAAACATATCGGCGTTGGGTTGGGCGGTGCGGCGCTGCTCGGCGCGGTCGCACTCTGGCTTGCCGCAATCCTCGGCCTGACCCCGCCGCTCGATGCCGCGCGGCTCAAGGCGTCGGATCTGTCGGTGACGGTTGCCGACCGGCACGACCGGCCGCTGCGGATCTTCCTCGCCTCCGACGACCGGCACCGGTTGCCCGCCGATCCTGAGGCGATCGACCCGCTGTTTCTCAGGCTCCTGCTGGCGATCGAAGACAAGCGGTTCGCGGATCATCCGGGTGTCGATCCGATGGCCCTGCTGCGCGCTGTCGGACAACGTCTGGCGTCCGGACGGGTCGTGTCCGGGGCATCCACCATCACCATGCAGACCGTGCGTTTGCTGGACCCGCGCCCCCGGACACTGTCCGCAAAACTGTTGGAGATGGTGCGCGCTGTCCGGCTGGAGGGCGAACTCGACAAGGATGAGATCCTGTCGCTCTACCTGACCCTGGCCCCCTATGGCGGCAACATCGAAGGTATTGTGGCGGCCAGCCTGCGCTATCTCGGCAAAACTCCCAGCCGTCTGACCCCGGCGGAAGCGGCCCTGCTGGTGGCATTGCCGCAAGCACCTGAGCGGCTGCGGCCGGACCGGTATCCTGAGGCCGCGAAACGGGCCAGAGACCGGATTCTGATACGGGCGACAGCGCTTGGGATCCTGTCCGCCAAGACCGCCGAGGACGCCATAGGCGATCCGGTTCCAAGGAGCCGGCGCGCCCTGCCCTTCCTGGCACCCCATCTTGCCGAACGTGTGGTTTCCCAAGGGCCTGCTGCCCGCATCCGCACCACCATCGACCTGGATCTGCAGGCGACCCTGGAAGCGTCGACCGGGCGCAGGGTGAAGGAGCTTGGAGATCAGGTCGGCCTCGCGGTCCTGGTCGCCGATGCCGCCACCGGTGCGGTTCGGGCGCGGATCGGGTCACCCGACTATTTCGACCGCTCACGGGACGGGGCCGTCGACATGACCCGGGCGATCCGGTCGCCCGGCTCAACCCTCAAGCCAGTGCTTTACGGCCTTGCCTTCGACGACCGGCTGGTCGATCCGCGCACCCTGATCACCGACGCGCCGATGCCGGTGTCCGGCTACGCGCCCGCCAATTTCGCCCATGCCTATCTGGGCGAGGTCTCGATCGCCGATGCGCTGCGTCATTCCCCGAACGTGCCGGCTGTGCGGGTTCTGGAGCGCTATGGCCCCGGTCCCTTCATCGGACGGATCCGGGATGCGGGCGTGCCGGTGTTCCTGCCCAACCCGGACACCGCCCCCGGCCTCGCGGTCATCCTGGGCGGCGCGGGCGTGTCGCTGGACGGACTGGTGTCGCTGTTCACCGCGATCGGCACCGACGGTGCCGTTCGTCCGCTGCATGAGTTGGCGAACACGCCGCAGAGTCCGCCGCAGCGCCTGATGTCGCCCCGGTCCGCACAGGACATTGCCCATATCCTGCAAACCGCCCCCCGACCGCTTGGCCTTCCCTATCTGGCCGACGCCCGTCCGATCGCCTGGAAGACCGGCACCTCCTACGGATTCCGCGACGCCTGGGCGATCGGCAGTGACGGACAGCACGTGGTGGGAATCTGGGTCGGACGCCCCGACGGCACGCCCAATCCCGGTCGCTACGGACGCAACACGGCAGCCCCTGCGATGTTCGAGGTGTTCCAGCATCTCGAAAGCCTGCGGGACCCCGGTGTCCCACGTCTCGCTCCCGAGACCGCAATCGCAGACCGGCCCCTGCCGGACGCGCTGCGCCATTTCGATCTGCGCCCCGGTGCGGTGTCGGACCCCAACAAGGTCCTGCGCCTGGCCTTCCCGGTCCCGGGCAGCGAGATCGACCTGGGCCGGACACGCCTGCTGACCCTGAGCGCGCAGGGCGGCACCCGCCCATTGACCTGGCTGGTCAATGGCGCGCCGCTCGACAGCCCCGCCTATCGCCGCGCTGTCACCTGGCATCCGGACGGCCCCGGCTTCGCCCGGATCACCGTGCTGGATGCCGAGGGCCGCAGCGATACGGCCGAGATCCGACTGCGCTAAGTGTTCCGGTGTGTGCCGAGAATCCCGTCCAGGATCGCCCGCTCATCCACCTGCCCGACAACCTGTTCGCCGTCGCAGATCAGGATTGTTGCGCCGGTTCGCAGCCGGGTCTCCATCAGCGCCCGCAACGGCACGGTTCCGATCGCCCAACTCACCTCTCCCGGCGCCAGATCGTCGGCGTCGAACGGTTTTGGGTTGGCGGGAAGCCCGCTCTCCTCGACCGGGCGCATGATCTCGACCGCACGCAGCACATTCATCGGGTTCATATGGGCCACGAACTCGGCCACATAAGCGTTGGCGGGGTTGAGCACGATGTCCTGCGGGGTTCCGAACTGCACCACGCGACCGCCCTCCATGATGGCGATCTTGGTGCCGATCTTCATCGCCTCGTCCAGATCGTGGCTCACGAAGATGATTGTCCGCTTCAGACTTTGCTGGAGGTCCAGCAATTCGTCCTGCAACTTGTCGCGGATCAGGGGATCAAGCGCCGAGAACGGCTCATCCATCAGCAGGATCGGCGCCTCGGTCGCGAAGGCGCGGGCCAGACCGACCCGCTGCTGCATGCCACCCGACAGTTCCTGC
>CALAHL010000644.1 GCA_937891725.1 uncultured Rhodospirillaceae bacterium
GCAGGTGTATCCGAAGCCAGTGTTCCAGCCGCCGCAGCTGCCTCCGAGACAGCACCGCAACAGGAGGGCAATCGTCCACCTCAAGCCAACCGTGGTCCTCGAGGCAATCGCGGGCCACAGGGGAACCGGGGTCCTGAGGGCGGCAGACCGAACCGCGGGCCGGGCGGCGCGCCAACCCGGGACGGAAACCGCGGCCCCAAGCGGGAATCGGGTCCGAAATCCTTCAGCGCCGGGCCGACCAAACCGTCGGATGGAGTTGATCCGGATTCGCCCTTCGCGGTCCTGGCCAAACTGAAGCAGTCGATGAAGTCCGACTGATCTGGCGCGGGCCGGGGATGCGAGATGTCGGAGACGGACAGCCTACGGATCGATAAATGGCTTTGGTACGCCCGGTTCTTCAAGACCCGAAGTCTGGCCTCCAAGACCGTGGCCGGCGGCAAGCTGCGTCTGGCAGGCGCCGTCACAACCAAGGCCCACCAGAAGGTCCGGCCCGGAGATGTGCTGACCTTTCCGCAAGGCCCGCATATCCGAGTGGTGAAGATCTTGGCGCTGGGAACACGGCGTGGCCCTGCCGCCGAGGCGCAGGGCCTGTACGAGGACCTCGCACCCATCCCGGACAAGGCTTCGGTCGGCCAGATCGATCCTGCCGAATTCCAGGAGGACGGCGACCCGGACGCCCCTAGCGGCGTGAAGGGCCCGGTTCCAAAGCGGGAGCGCGGTGCGGGACGGCCGACGAAACGGGACCGTCGGAAACTCGATCGGCTGATGGACGAGGACGACCCCGAGGGCTAACGTCCGGGCGTCATTCCCATATCTTGAGGCTTAACCGTGACCCATACGCCCATCGACGTCGACCGCGCCCGCCTGGAAACCCGCGGCTGCGGCGGGATCATCCATTTCAATCACGCGGGCTCCTCGCTGATGCCGGCGGTGGTCGCAGACCATCTGATCGGCTGGCAACGGGAGGAGGAGTTTCGCGGTGGATACGAGACCGCGAACCGGCGGCAGCACGAGCTTGAAAATTTCTACGATGCCAGCGCCCGGCTGCTGAACTGCCACCGGGACGAGATCGCGTTCATCGAGAATGCCACCCGTGCCTGGGACATGGCGTTCTACGCTCTGGATCTCGGCCCCGGCGACCGGATCCTGACCGCCGCCTGCGAATACGGCTCGAACATGATCGGCTATCTGCATCGGGCGAAGCACACCGGTTGTGTCGTCGATATCGTGCCGGACGACGCGCACGGGCAGCTCGACGTGGCGGCCCTTGAGGCCATGATCGACGACCGGGTGAAGCTGATCTCGATCAGCCATATCCCCACCGGCGGCGGGCTGGTGAACCCGGCCGAAGCGGTCGGCGCCATCGCTCGGCGCCACGGCATCCCCTATCTGTTGGATGCCTGCCAGTCGGTCGGCCAGATGCCGGTGGATGTCGAGGCGATCGGCTGCGACTTCCTGTCCGCCACCGGCCGCAAATACCTGCGCGGCCCGCGCGGGACCGGGCTGCTCTACGTCCGACGGGACTGGATCGCCCGGCTCGATCCGCCGCTGCTTGACCAGCATGCCGCGGTCTTGCTGAGCGAGACCGAATACAAGATCCGAGACGATGCGCGCCGGTTTGAGAACTGGGAATGCCACTACGCCGGCAAGGCGGCGCTTGGCACCGCCATCGATTATGCGCTCGGCTGGGGGCTTGAGGCGATCGAGGCACGGGTGACCGAGATCGCCGAGCTCCTGCGCGCGCGCCTGTCGGAGATCCAAGGCATCACGATCCAGGACCAGGGCCAACGTCGCTGCGGCATCGTCACCTTCACCAAGGACGGCGAGGCCGCCGCAGACATCAAGGCGCGGCTGGCGCCAATCGGCATCAACGTGACGGCAAGTGCCGGTTCGGGCAGCCGAGTCGGGTTCGGGCGGCGAGGCCTTGAATCCGTGGTTCGGGCCAGCGTCCACTATCTAACCACCACGGACGAAATCGATCGCTTTGTGGCCGAGATTGCATCCTGAGCGATAGCGGCCATACCGGCTGCAGCAGACCATGACTTTAGAAAGAATCAGGGGAGGATCGGATGAATTTGCAGAACGGGCGGGTCGCGCTGATTGGGGCCGGGCTGATGGGGCATGGGCTGGCGCTCGTGCACGCGGCGGGTGGTTGTTCGGTGAAGATCACCGATCTCAGCGCCGAAAAGCTGGCCACTGGAATGGGGCTGATCGAGAGCGCGCTCGGCACCATGGTCGAGGCCGACGCCCTGGCAGCCGATCAGGTTCCCGCCATCCTGGGGCGGATCACCCCGGTCGCCACCCTGGCCGAGGCCGTGGCAGACGCCGAATTGATCATCGAGGCGGTGGTCGAGAACACCGACGTCAAACGCCAGGTCTTCGCCGAGATCGACGCCGCCGCTCCGGCGGACGCTGTGGTCGCCAGCAACACCTCCCATCTGGATGTCTTTCCGTTGATCCCGGACCGCCGCCAGCCGCGCTGCCTGATCACCCACTGGTACACCCCGCCCTATATCATCGACCTCGTGGATCTGGCCCCCGGCGCGCAGACCGAACCGGAGGTGATGTTGGCGGCCAAGGCCCTGTACGACGGAATGGGCAAGAAGCCGGTGCTGTTCGAGAAATTCATCCCCGGCTACGTGGCGAACCGGCTGCAGGCGGCGATCGGACTTGAGATCACCCGCCTGCTGGACGAGGGCTGGGCGTCGGCAGAGGCGATCGACGACTCGATCAAATACGGCTTGGCCCTGCGAATGGCGCTGATGGGCGCCCTGATGAAGGCCGATTTCACCGGTCTCGACATGATGCGCCGGGCGATGGCAAACGGGATGTACACCCCGCCCACCCCGACCGGCCGCAGCGCAACCCTGGAAGGGCTGATCGCCGCCGGGAAACAGGGCGTGATGAACGGCGGCGGCTATTTCGACTACGGCGACATGCGCCCGGAAGAGCTGTTCCGGAACCGCGACATCGGGCTGTTGAAGCTGAAGGCGACGGTGGATCAGGTTGAGAAAGAGGTCCCGTTGAAGCCCTAAGCCTTTCGAAACACCACCATCAGGTTGTTGGCGGGCATCGAGCGGGTGTGGTCGAAGACTAGGCCGTGGGCGGCGGCGGCGGGGATCACCTCGCCGTCCAGATCCCGCACCCCATAGCGCGAATCGAGACTGAGCAGCCACTCCTGAAACGCCGCGTCGCCATCTCCGGTGAACGCGCCATGGCGCCGAAACGGACCGTACAGCAACAGCAGCCCGCCTTTTGGGAGAACCCGTCCCGCACCGTCGAAAAGACCCAGGGCAACCGACCAGGGGGCAATGTGGATGACGTTGGCGGAGAAGATCACCCGCACGGACTCGGTCTCGTCCAGCGGCCAGGTGTCCGGCGCGCTGGCGTCCAGAACGCGGGGCGGCAACGGTCGGGCGCGCCCGACCGGAATCGCGTCGGTCCAGGCCAGGATGCTGGCGTGGTTGTCGGTGGCGTGATCGGTCGGCAGCCACCGGGCCGGTGCCAGAGGGTCCGCGAAAGCGGCGGCATGCAGGCCGGGGCCGCTGCCGATCTCAAGCAGCGTGGCCGGTCCGGACTCCAGGTTTGCCGCGTCCGTAACCAACTCTCGCAGGGCTGCCAGGATCGCGCGCGCATTCCGCCGCCCCGGCGGTGCATCCCGCGCGCCGATAGGCGCCGGACCGTCGAGCGGCGGAAGATCATCGAGGAAGGGGGCTGACGGGTCGCTCATGACGGCCTATGTAGGTTGGACGCTGCATGTTTCCGAAAGACGAAGACTGGAGAGCTGATGTTCGCACGTTTCAAACGCTTCATCGACGGATTGGAGAATGGCGACACGCCGAATACCCGCCCCAAGGACGAACTGGCAACGGCGGTCGCGGTGCTTCTCGCGAAGGCGGCCGCCCTCGACGGCGGCGTCGACAGCGATGAACGGCGAATCGTCGCCGACCGACTTTCCGCTCGGTACGGCGTCGCGGCCGAGGAATTGTCGGAGGTGATGGCCGAGGCGGAACAGACCGCAGAGACCTCGGTTGATCTCTATCATTTCACCCGGGTCGCCAAGGACCTGTTGGACGAAGCGGGACGGATCGAACTGTTGGAGGCGATGTGGGAAGTGGTCTATGCAGACGGCACCCTGCACGAGTATGAATCCCAATTGATGCGCCGAGTCAGCGGCTTACTCTTCGTCGAGGACCGGGAAAGCGGGGCCGCGCGCAAGCGCGCGCTTGAAAAACTCGGCCAGGACACGTGAGCGGGACGGACGGCCCGTCGCCACACAACGAGAGCCGTCCGAGCCGGATTTAAGACACCAAGCCGAATCCGGGTCAGCTTCACTTATCGCTTCGCGCTCTAACACATTGGAATCGAGACGGATTCGCGGTTTAATCTGAACTTGAGTTCAGGATTGGACGTAACCGGCCCGGCGTGATGCCGGCTCCCAACCAAGGCGCGCCTCGACGTGAAGCTCCCGAAGATTCCGAAACTCCGGCTGCCGTTCCTGAAAGGGCGGAAGGGCGAGGAGGCGAATCCCGGAGGCGAGGGAGACGACGCGCGGGAGGAACCCGTGGAGGACGGGGCGCACGATGGCATAGAGGCAGATGGCATAGAGGCGAGAGCCCCAGGCCAAAATCCCGAAGCAGCGGATGCCCCGTCGAGGCCGAAGCTGGGAAGGTGGGCTCGGATCAAGCGAGTCCTCGGGCTTTTGGGGATCAGCCTGCTCGCGCTTCTGGTGATCGGCGGCACCGGTGGGCTGTTCGGATGGCTCTACATGAACGCCGATCACACCACGGCGCGCCGCGATCTTCTGCGCCCCCAACTCACGGTCGATATCCTCGCGGCCGACGAAACGCCGCGTCCCAACAGTTCCGCCTCGGCGAGCGTTCCGAGCGATGGTCACGTGGCCGGAGGGCAAACGGCCGAGACCGGCGCCGAAGGAACTCAAGCCCCGACCGCCGTTGAACGACAGGACGCCATGTCCGGCGGGGTTCAGCTCAACCCGATCGATCCGCAGCTCCATGAAGAACGCGACGAGCTGATCCTGCCGATCGTCAGTTTGGACGGACGAAAGGTCTGGACCGATTATGCGCGTCCGTTCGACCAGGACGATCGCCGTCCCCGCCTGGCGATCGTCTTCATAAACCTCGGACTGGACGACAGCGTGACCGATATGGTCATCGAGATGCTGCCCGGCCAGGTGACGTTGAGCTATTCGCCCTACGCCCCCGATCTGGCCGCAAAGTTGGACCGGGCACGGGCCGCTGGGCATGAGGTGATGATCGACCTCCCGATGGAGCCATTGGCCTTTCCACGCGACGATCCCGGCCCCCACACCCTGCTGACATCTCTGTCGACGGTCGAGAATCTTAACCGGCTGGAATGGGTGCTCGGCCAGGCGCCCGGATATGTCGGGGTGACGACCTGGATGGGCTCGCAATTCACCACGGTGGAAGACGCGATGATGCCGGTCCTGGAAAGCTTGAAGGAGCGAGGGGTCCTGTTCCTGGACTCACGGGATTCGTCCCGCTCCCTCGCCTCCGAGTTGGCCTCGTCGATCCAGGTGCCGCGGGCCTTCAACAACCGGTTCATTGACACACCTCCCTCGCGTGGCGCGATCGACCGCTCCATGCAGGATCTGGAACTGAGCGCCAAGCAGAATGATTTCGCCATCGGCCTGGCCCGCCCCCTGCCCATAACCATCAGTCGACTTGCGGCCTGGGTTCCGGCTCTTGAGGCACGTGGGATCGCGGTGGCCCCGGTCTCCGCCATTGTCGACCGACAAAGCATTCGCTGAGGAAAACCCCACCCGATGACCGATCTGGACCGCTCGAAGCTGGCCTACCGACCCTGCGCCGGTGTTCTGGTGTTCAACCGGGCCGGTCGGGTGTTTGTCGCCAGTCGGGTCGACACCCCGGGCGCGTGGCAGATGCCGCAAGGTGGCATCGATAAGGGCGAAGCGCCGTCGGACGCTGCCCTACGCGAGCTGCGCGAGGAAACCGGCATCACCTCGGTCGAGATCGTCGCCGCGACCGAGGACTGGGTAACCTATGACTTTCCCGACGAGATCTTGCGTGCGGCCGGGCGCGGGAAATGGCGCGGCCAAAAGCAGATGTGGTTCGCGTGCGCGTTCACCGGAGAGGATCAGGAAATCGACGTGATCGGCGCGTCCGATCCGGAATTCGATGCCTGGCAGTGGATGGACCTGGATGACGTTCCCAAGCGGATTGTACCGTTCAAGCGCGCCGTCTATGAGACGGTTATCGAAGCTTTTGGAACGACCGTACGCGCGCAGCAGGGCGTTGGCTAAGCCGCCTCTGTTAACCTTCTTTGGTTGAAAACTCCACCAATAACGTTGACTAAGTTCACGATTGACGAAACCATAAAATCAGGTGGGTTGGATTAAATAAAAGCACGGGCCGATTTCGCCTCCACCCAGCTGAACGTGCTTCCGGAGACTTTTATGCGTGGCGTCAATCTTCCACAGACTTTCGAACGGCGCGGTACAACCGTCCCGTTCCAGCAGAGAGATTTGGCGCATGCCCGTGTCCGTGAATATTTTCATGGAGAGGAGCGGCAGCTGGAAGCGGTCCTGCCGAATTTCTCGGGCACTCGGCGTGGCGAACAACTGGTGCTGCCGTGGCCACAGCTGACCGACATGAGTTCCCTGAATGCCAGAGACGCGGTCGTGCATGAAGAAGTCATGGCCACCCTGTCGGCCCGGGATCTGGATCCGATTGCGATGCGAGAGATGTGTATCAGCGCCGACGCGCAATTCGCCGTCGATACAGAGAGCAGAAACCTGGCTCGCAAAAAGGCCGAGCAGGAGGACGAAGACCGGATGATGGTCCGGTTGTCCTGTATCGCCGAGCTGACCCGTGAGTGCGGCATCGCCATGGGCGACAAGCTGATGTCACGGACCGATACCCAAACCCTGCTCGATTTGATGAGCGGCGAAACCTCCCGCACCAAGATCGATTTGGATCTGTTGATCGAGCGGGTGATGATCTTCGCAGCCGAGCGAAGCGGGACCACGGTCGCGGATGCGAAAGCCTATCTCGATCCGCTGGTCGGCATGATCACCCCGTTCGGCAACGTGACCGCGCGGGGGGAAACCAAATCAAACGGCTTCCTGTACCTTCAGCATACGGATCTCATCACGTTCCGGGCGCAGGTGGCGGAAGTGCAGCCGACCGTGCGCGAGGAGCTTGAGACCTCGATGGTTCTGATCCTGGAAGCGGCCGACGAATGCATCGGCTACGTGAATGAGCGGTTGGCTGAGCTCAACGGCATGTTGGGCAAACTGGCCGACATGTTCGACCGGAACATGAGCGCCATCGACCGGCTGGACCGTCTTCGTCGCGACGTGGCGTATGGCTTGGACGGCTGGGTAGACATGATCCGTCTCTGGGATGAGCCCTTTGTCGCGCGGGAGGCGATCGGTGGAGAGATCGCCATGGAGCGGGCGATCAACCGGATCAGTGGATATGCCCCCCGGATTCCGGTGAAGGAACTCTACCCCGACCATGAACTGGTCAAGAAGGGCTCGGAATACGAACGCGCCCGGGTCCGCAACGTGAGCCAGATGCACGCCTGGGAGAATGACAAACTGGATTCCGAACTCGCCGACCGGGTCGAAAAAGGCAAGGAGCGTGAATCCGGGCGAAAGCTCTGGAAGAGCCCTGAAGACGCCGAGAAAGAGGCGGCCGAGCGAGATGCGGAAAAGCGCCAGGCGATGATCAAGAAGGCCACCGAATCGACCCCAAAGGGATAGACCTGTCCTGAACCCGCTCTGTCCCCTTTGATCGAACCCATGTGATCTATGCCATGTGGTTATCGAACGACGCTTCGGATTGAAGCAGGACCTGCCAGCGCAAGCCATTTGGGTCCTGCATTTCAACCGAGCCCAAGGTGCCGCTTCCGCTGCTGACCACGAAACCGGGCGAGACGTGGGTGTTTGAAACCCCGCACCCATCCGAGACGTCAACGCTCCTCAGGAATTGTCCGGTCTGCACATCCCAGAAGGCGAAAAATCCACCCCGGGGAAACCCGGCGCCCACAATCGTTCCGTCCCGATTGAAGGAGACGTCTCCACAATAGCCCTGGGATCGACCGAACAGCTCCTCCGGCAAGTCGAACAGTCTGAACGAGTCCGGTCCATCGATAAGGCCCACCAGTGGAACGGGAACCTCCGACGCGCCTTCGTCCTGGGCCGCGAAGACGACCTGACCAGTCGCGCTCGAGTCGATGTGACGCAAGCTCAGTTGGTGAAGCGATACCGGCAATCGGATTTCCGCCGCGACAGCGCCGCTGACGCCATCGATCAGACAGACCGACGGCTTCATGTCGGCAACATTCAGCTTGGCGCGGCCGGTATCCGGATGGGTCAGGATACCGCCGTTCGCCACCCAGAATCCGCGGCCTTTGCGGTCTCTGGCCACGTCGTGAGGTCCAACCCCGCTGGTCCGCAGAGTTCCGATACGGGCGTAGCCCTCCGCCGCGTCCCAGAGGCCAAGCCGGCCGGTTTCCTCATCCACATTCATCGTTCCGAACGCGTTCTCGGTGGTGAACAGATATCGGCCATCCGCCGAAAAGGTCGCGTGCCCGTAGAAATGATGTCCGTCAGGCGCGGACAGCCGGGCTATCGGCTCTCCGGACCGCCGATCCAGCACGAGCCCCCAGTCCCCGGGACGGCGGGCCAGTACAACCAGATCCGTGCCGTTCGGGCGCCTCACCAAACCGTGACCCCGATCGGGGAGGGCCACGACCTTGCGCAGCACACCATCTTGAACCCGGACAACCTGAAACGAGCCGTTCGGAGCGCGTGCGGTCGCGAATTGGCCGGTGTCGAAATCGGGATCCGAGGCCCACGCGGAGAGGCCCGGATGGGCCGTCGCGACAATCCCACTGATCGAGGCGAGGAGATGCCGTCTCGTGATATTCATTTCAGTCTCCGTCAAGACTATTGAAACCGGCGGGGACACCGAGCGCCGGGGCAACCTTGGTTGCCAGCAGCGCCCGGAGTGCGCTCACCTCGACCCCAAGAGTTGAAAGGTGTTCCCGGACCTTCGGATCCCGAACGCCCTCGGACAGCGATCCGTCGATCCCGGCGACTGTCGCAAGGGTTTGCGCGAAGGCGCGCCGCATCAGATCGGCCAACTCGGCGTGTCCGGCGCCTCGCAGAGCCTCATCCAACCCCCGGCCCTCAAGACCGTACGCGTCGGCATAGGATCTGAGACGGGCCTGAATGAGCTCAAGCGACACCTCGCTCCGCCACGCTTCGGCTTTCACGGGACGCGCCTTGGCAAGCGTCTCCCCGAGCGGCCTGGCAATCTGGAGGTCACTGACACCCTGAAGGCCGGCAAGCACGCCCGTCATCAGATCCGCGAGCGCGCTGTCTGCTGAGTCATAAGGGCCCGTACCGTCAATGCTACGTTTGATCGCGTCTCTGAAGCCTTCTGGATTCGACCAATCCAACACGATGTCGGACGACATCGAGGCGAGGTTGCGCGTGATGCCTCGTGCGATCGGGCATACCGTCTGTTTCGGCAGGGACTCCGTGTTCGCTGGAAACGGCAGAAGCCGCTCCAAAGCGGGAAACCCTTGAACGGCCACAGAGGCATCCGTCATATCCAACGGCAAGGTGCCGGACGACTTTGCGCCCGCTTCCAGGAGCGGTCGCAACTCACGGGCGGTCAGCCCGCGCGGGTCCGGCCAGAACTGAATGCGAAAGCGGCGGTCGAGATAGCGAACCGGGCCGAGGTCGATATGGGCGATCCGCGCCCAGGCTTCGAAAGCAGCCTTGAAGGCCGCAATCATCGCGTCCGGATCAGACTGGCTCGCCAGGCACCACGATGTGACTTCGTCGTCGAGCGTCTTGGAGGCGACGGCGAAATCCTCGTAGCCGGGGATCACATGATCATCGACCAATCGGAGCACAAGCTCGCCGTTATCGGCGCGGGCCGAATTTGGGGCCGTAAGGGCAAACGGAACAGACAACAGGACGGCCAGAAAGAACAGCTGCATGGCGCGGTACATGTCTCAGACCCCTAGAGCGAGTTGATATAGGCAAGCAAAGCCTCACGCTCGCCGCGCGGCAACGCAACCACCCGGTCCCGCGCGGCCTTGCCTTCACCGCCGTGCCAGAGGATCGCCTCCAGGATCGACCGGGCGCGGCCGTCATGGAGAAAGAAGGTGTGGCCACTGACACGCTCGGTCAGCCCAACGCCCCAAAGCGGCGGCGTCCGCCATTCGCGACCGTTCGCCATCCCCTCAGGCAGACCATCCGCAAGCCCATCTCCCATATCGTGCAGCAGCAGATCGGTGAAGGGCCAGATCGTCTGATTGGCAAAGGCGGGATCAACTCCGGTGGCTGCAGTCCTGAGCGTGGGCCGGTGGCAGGCGGTACAGCCTGCATCCGCGAACACCTGCTCGCCGCGCCGAACAGCTGGATCGTCAGGCTTCCGGCGCGCCGGGACTGCCAAATGTCGGCTGTAGATACTCACCAGATCCAGCATCGTATCGGAAATCTCGGGTTCTTCCCGCTCCGCGCCGATCGGTGCTGTCCGGCAGAGGGCTTGGGCTCGGGTGCAGTCGCCATGCCCGTCCGGGAACAGGCTGGTGGATATGCCGATATCACCGGCGAAGGCTCCGGCCGCCTGCTGACGCAGGGAGGGCTGACCCGCTTTCCAACCGAACCGACCCAAAGCCGGCCGTCCGGTCTCCAGATCAAGGACCTGGGCCGCCACGCCCGAGACCCCATCGCCATCCCGGTCGTCGGGATCGGCCGCCGCCGCGATCTGCTCTGCAGGAACCGCCTCAAGCAGTCCAAGGCCGATCATCGGCGGTGCGATCCGGGGCGAGATCTTCGTGTCGGCATGCAATGGGCCGTAGCCGAGATCGGCGATCGACCAAGTCGGGCGCCGCAGGGACACCCGCGAACCGTCGCCGAGTTCGACCGTTTCTTCCGACCAGGTGACATACGGGCGTCCCTCAATCGGGATATTGGCCATCGCGAAGTCTTGCAATTGGCCGCCATAGACCGGATCCGGTGTGGCCGAGCGTTCCCCATTCGGCATACCCAGTCGGATCAGAAGAGAGACCGCATTGTCCGTGGGAAAATTGGCCGAGGGCGGATGGCCCCTGCCGTCCTTCAAGTGGCAGCGCTGGCAGGAGCGCGCGTTATAAAGCGGGCCGAGCCCGTCTGAGGATTTGGTCGATGATGGAGCCGGAACCCAAAGCTTTTTGAACAGGCCGTTTCCGACCTTGAAGTCCAACTCCTTCTCGAACGGCAAACTCGAGGAGCTTTTGGAGAACACATCTCCCGAGATCGGACCTGTATAGGTCGCCGTACCCCCCGGTTGCGCCGGACCCGGTTGTCCTGACCCCGGCTTCGCGGCGCCGTGCAGAGTCGAACCCGCGACCGCAACGCTACAGAGGACGACGACAGCGGCGGCAAAGGTAAGCGAGGAGGATGTCATTCGAACGACCATTGGCCAGGGCTATTTAAACTGAGCAGATTTAAAACGCGTGCTGCGGCCTCCGGCATGTGTCCGGAGGCCGATAGGTGACGCAAGCGCGGAGCGCTCACCCGCAGCGGGCCGATTGGCGCCGCTTACTGAAAGACGGCCGCCGGGTTGTCCAGACTGTCCGAGCCCTCGATCTGCAGGGTTGAGAGGTCGAGAGCAGCGACGGCGGCCTCGATCTGTTTGGTTTGCAGGAGCAGACCGTCGATAGCGGCCTGAACCCGCGCATTTCCGTCGGTGTTGCCGTCTCCGATCTGCTGATCATAGGCTTCGCCGTCCAAGGCGGCCTGAGCCATCGCGCCCATCTTATCCTGGGTAAGGGCCAGAGCCTTGGTCAGGGCAATGTCGACCTCCGGTGCCTTCGCGGCCACCAGATCGGAAACGCTGGGCCCTTCGACGACGGTTCCGTCCACCCGCACATAGCGCCCCGAATAGACGTTCACGATGCCAATCTGATCGTAGTAGTGGGACCAGTGCGTGTTGTCGGAAAAGCAGTCATGCTCTTCTTCCGGATCATGAAGCATCAGGCCCAGTTTCATGCGTTCGCCGGCCACCTCGCCATAGGACAGGCTGCCCAGGCCAGTCAGGATTCGGGCCAGGCGCTGTTGGTCGGTACCGGTCATGACAGCCGCTCGGGCTTCGCCGTCGGCGCCCCAGCTGGCGGCCATTTCCTCGAGATCCTGGACCAGCAGGTCGACCGCAACCTTGAGATAGGCGGCGCGGCGATCGCAGTTGCCGTGCGTGCAGTTGATCAGATCGTAATCGGTGTAGGGGCGGGCACCGGCGCCCGGGCCGTTGCCGTTGAGATCCTGACCCCAGAGCAGAAACTCGATCGCGTGATAGTCACTTGGAACCGAAGAACGGTTCATAATGTGCCTGGAAGAGTTTAT
>CALAHL010000645.1 GCA_937891725.1 uncultured Rhodospirillaceae bacterium
ACATGCAGCTGGCGCAGACAACAGATTGCTTTGGGTGGCATGGGTGTCCGGGCTTCCGGAGACGGCCATGTTCGCCTTCGTGATGGCGGCGGCCGGGCTCGGCTGGATCCTCTGCAACTGGCCGACACGGCGCCTGTCGTTCGGCGCCACCGGGCTGCTCGGATGGGGCGGTGCCATCATGGCGCTGGCGGCGCATTTGGCGCTGACGTCCGAGGTCAACGGCTTCATCGTCCTCCTCGTGCTGCTGGGCTTGGTGGTCGATCCGCTCGCCCAAGGTGTGGTGGCCGGCAACAGGTTCACGCGAACCGACGCGGTCGCCCCGCTGGCAAAAGCGATTCTGATCGCCGTTCCCTCCGCAATCGCAGTTGCACTTGTGCTCTACGCGCCGCACGTGCTGCCGGTCTGGTAGTCCGTTTTGGCCCGTTACCTCATCGGCTGCCCGTAGACCGACACCCAGACCTGTGAGGCCGGTTCCCCTTCCAGGTTCAGGGGCCCGGGCAGGTAGCCGACGCCGATCTCCGAGAAGTCCTTGCCGTACAGGTTCGCGGCATGACCGGGGCTGTCGGTCCAGCCTTGGACGACCTCCGCAGCAGCACCTTGCCCGATCGCGAGATTCTCTCCGACCCGGCGGTAGGGATAATTCTGGCGCTTGACCCGTGATGCGACCGATCCGCCGTCCGGGCTGATATGGGCGAAGTACCCGCGTGCGACCATATCCTGCGCGTGGGCCAGGGCGGCGGCTGATAGGGCCGGGTTTTCGGACAGCCGCGCGAGTCCTCGGCGCTCCCGTGCTGCGTTGCTGGCTGCCACAAGATCCGCTGCCGCCATCGGGATCTCTCGGGCCTTGCTGTTGCCCATAATGATGACCCAAACCTGTCCGGAAAGCGCTCCATTGGCGAGGACGAAACGCCCCGGATCAAAAGCGATGCCGATCCGGTCCACCGCCGGATCCCTGGTCAGACGGTGCCAGTCGTCCCGTCTTTTCAGGGCCGAGACGAACCGCTCTGCTGTCGGAGCCGCAGTTCGCACGATCGCGCGGAGCTCCAGCAGCATGGAGCCGTCTTGCCGGACCCGCTTCATCAGGTTGGCGCGGCCCGGTGGCTCCAGCGTGATCTCTCCGACCTGGGCCATCAGTTCGATATGTCGAGCTGCCGCATCGGTGAGGATCGGGTCTGGAGTCAGGGCCGACCTGCCGTTGCGCTCCCGGTCCGCATTGATCAGCGCCAGCGCCTGATCCGACGGTCCGGCCCAGGCCGGGACTGCCGCCCAACCGAGTGCCAGCAGCAGAAAAAGGACGAGCCGAGCCGTTGCCATGAAGCTTAGGCGAGCCCTTCGAGTCCGGCGTCCACGCTGAGGGCCTGGCCAGTGATGTGCCGGCCGGCCTCGGAGCAGATGAACAGGATCTGACTTGAGATGTCGGTGGCGGTGACGAATTCCCGCATATGGGCGATCGAGGCGAGCTTGTCCCGCATCTCGTTCTCGGAGATCGACTGCGCCTCGGCCTTCGCCTTGATGACCCGGTCGATCCGCGCGCCTTCGACCGCTCCCGGCTGAATGCAGTTCACCCGGATTTTGTCCTTGCCCAGTTCCAAGGCACAAGTGCGGGTGAAGCCGACAATCGCGAATTTCGCGGCGGAGTAGGGGCTGCGGAGCGCGAAGGCGAACTTACCGGCCGCGGACGACAGATTGACGATCGAGCCGCCCCCGGATGCGCGCAGCGCCGGCACGGCTTTCTGTGTGCCGATGAAGGCGCTGGTCAGATTGACCGACAGACAGCTTTCCCAGTCGGCCAACGTTATCTCTTCCACCGGAAGGGTCGGCCCCGCGCTGCCCGCGTTGTTGACCATGATGTCCAGCCCGCCCAGCTTGGCGATCCCCTCATCAAGGAAGGCCGAAAACGCCTCAGTGTCCGAGACGTCGCAGATCGATCCGGTCAGGCCCGGGACACCCGCGCGCGCCTCTTCCAGCGCATCCTGGTCGATATCGCAGACATGAACCCGCGCACCCGCCGCCGCGAACATCTCGGCAGTCTTGCGGCCGATGCCGCTGGCGCCGGCACTGATGATCGCGCGTTTGCCGGTGAGGTCGAGGTTCATGCTGGGTCTCCCTGGGACTTGAATTTGATGACTGGTTCGTTGGCGGGAACTATAGCCCCGAGGCTCCCCGGTCCGGCAAGGGCTTCGGTGATGATTGACCGGACGCAGCAGCGCGCTACCCTCCCACATCATGACATCACCGAAGCCGGAAAGCTGGATCGAGGTTCGTGCGACCGGGCTCTATGTCCGGCCCGGCGATTTCCACGTCGATCCGACCCGCGCCGTCGACCGCGCCGTGATCACCCATGGTCATGCCGACCACGCGCGCGCGGGACACACATCCGTCGCTGCCACCGCGGAGACGCTGGCGATCATGGCGGTGCGATATGGGGCGGAGCCGGAGCAGGCGAAACAGGCGCTTTCCCCAGGCGAAATACTGAAGGTAGGCGATGTTTCGGTGACCCTGTATCCGGCCGGCCACGTGCTGGGCAGTGCGCAGGTTCTGCTGGAGTACAAAGGCAGCCGCGTCGTGGTGTCCGGCGACTACAAGCGTCGTCGGGATCCGACCTGCCCGCCGTTTGAGCCGATCTCCTGCGACGTGTTCGTGACCGAGGCCACATTCGGCCTGCCGGTCTTCCGCCATCCCGACGATCGGGAAGAGATCGGCAAACTGCTGGACAGTGTCCGGATGTTCCCGGACCGCTGTCATGTGATCGGTGCCTATGCGCTTGGGAAGGCTCAGCGGATGATCGCGCTGCTGCGGGAGGCGGGGTGGGACCGTCCGATCTACCTGCATTGGGGCGTTGCAGAACCTGTGCGATCTCTACCAGGCGCATGGTGTCGATCTCGGCGACCTTCGACCTGCAACAGCGGGCCAGAAAGGGATGCCCCGCGACGACTTCAAAGGCGAGATCATTCTGGCGCCGCCATCCGCCATCGCGGACCGGTGGGGCCGACGTCTTCCGGATCCGGTGGTGTGCATGGCCTCGGGCTGGATGCGGGTGCGCCAGCGGGCCAAGCAGCGGGGCGTCGAGCTGCCGCTGATCATCTCCGACCATGCGGACTGGGACGAACTGCTGCAGACGGTCGAGGATGTCGACGCGCCGGAAGTCTGGATCACCCACGGTCGGGAGGAGGCGCTGGTCCACGCGATCACCGCATCGGGACGGCGGGCGCGGGCGCTTTCCATGGTCGGATACGAGGAGGAGGGGGCGTGAAACCCTTCGCGGCCCTGCTTGACCGGCTGATCTATACCCCATCGCGCAATGCCAAGGTGGCGCTGATCGCCGAGTATTTCCGTCAAGCGCCGGATCCGGATCGGGGCTGGGGCTTGGCGGCGCTGACCGGCGGGTTGGAGTTCAAGGGAGTCAAAGCGGGCACCATTCGGGGACTTGCCATGGAGCGGGCCGATCCTACCCTGTTTGCCTGGTCTTACGATTTTGTCGGCGATTTGGCCGAGACGACGGCCCTGATCTGGCCGGAACGGCTGTCGAACCGGGCATGGCCGGGATTGAGTGAGGTGGTGGGGCGTCTGCGGGATGCCCAAAGGTCCGAAGCGCCCGAAATCGTGGCGGAATGGCTGGATACACTTGATGCGACCGGGCGGTGGGCTCTGCTGAAACTGATCACCGGCGGGCTTCGTGTGGGGGTGTCGGCCCGGCTCGCCAAGGTGGCGTTGGCGTCCTATGCGCAGGTCGACCCGGCGGAGATCGAGGAGTTGTGGCATGGGCTGGAGCCGCCCTATACCGAGCTGTTCGCCTGGCTCGATGGGTCCGGTCCCCGCCCGAATATGGACGATAAACCGGTCTTTCGTCCGGCCATGCTGGCCCACCCTCTGGAGGCCGGCGAGATCGCGGGTTTGGATCCCGCGGCCTATGTGGCGGAGTGGAAATGGGATGGCATTCGGGTTCAGATTTCGGCGCGCGGCGGCGAGACGCGGCTGTATTCCCGAACCGGCGACGACATCGGGCGCGCGTTCCCCGATGTGCTCGACCATGTGACCTTCGAGGGCGTGCTGGACGGTGAGCTTCTGGTGGCGGTCGAGGGAGAGGTCCGACCGTTCAACGAGTTGCAGCAGCGCTTGAACCGGAAGACCGTCACCGGACCCATGCTGAAGAAATACCCGGCCTTCGTCCGTCTCTACGACATCTTGTTCGACGGACAGGAGGACCTGCGGGCTCTGACCTTTGCCGAGCGGCGGTCCCGGCTTGAGGCCTTTTATGCCCGCACGGCACCGCACCGGATGGACGTCTCGGAAGTGGTCGATTTCAGTGATTTCAACGAATTGGAGGCGCTACGGGTCTCGTCTCGGGGCAGCTCGACCGAAGGACTCATGCTGAAGCGCAAGGACAGCCCCTACATCGCCGGGCGCCCGAAGGGGCTGTGGTACAAGTGGAAGCGTGGGCCGCTCACCCTGGACACCGTGCTGATGTATGCCCAGCGCGGTCACGGCAAGCGGTCGTCGTTCTATTCCGATTTTACCTTCGGCGCATGGCGAACCTCGACGGAGACCGGCGAAGACGAGGTGGTGCCGGTCGGCAAGGCCTATTTCGGCTTCACCGATGAGGAGCTGAAGCAATTGGACAAATGGGTGCGCGACCACACGCTGTATCGCTATGGCCCGGTGCGAGAGGTCGAGCGCGGCCTGGTTCTGGAAGTGGCGTTTGACAGTGTGCACCGCTCCACGCGGCACAAGTCCGGGGTCGCCATGCGGTTTCCCCGGATCTCAAGGATCCGGTGGGACAAGCCGCCGGCTGAGGCGGATCGTTTGGAGGCGTTGGAGCGTTTGATCGAATAGGACGCCGATCCGGCGCGCTCCGACTTCAGATAAGATTCGACGGTACGAAGGGGATGCGTTGGGCAAAGCTGCGCGCGCGTTCGAGCGGGTAGGGGGCGGTCAGAGGGCAGCACGGTCCTTCGAGCCGTCCGCGTGCGACATCGTCGGCTGCGCGGCGCCACAGCGTGAGCGCTGCCTCACCCGAGCAGTCGGTGTCGCGGGTCAGATGGTCGCGCAGAGTGTTGGCCCAGAGCCGGTACTGAAAATCCGCGACACCGGTCTCGTTCTGCCAGAGCACACCGCACTCGGTGTCCCATTGCATGCTGCGGCCGTTCAGATTGGCGGAACTGACGATCGCGGTCCGTCCGTCGAAGATCGAGACCTTGGAGTGGAGGTAGATGATTGCCCGTCCGGCAACGAACCGACGGTGATCGGTCTCTTCGGCGTCGGGTGCAGGACGGTCCTTGACCAGGCAGAACGCATCAAATCGGTCTCCGAACGCCGCATGAAGGCGATCGATACCCTGAACCTGCATCCATTCACCATGCTTGGCATCGGCGCCGGTACTGCCGTCGAAGGCGACATCTTCGGGTGCAGCCGGAACCAGCAGGATCAGGCGCAGACCGGGCTGCGCCCGTGCCCCGCGCTCCAGAGCGGAGATAATCGGCTCGGACCGGAAGAAC
>CALAHL010000646.1 GCA_937891725.1 uncultured Rhodospirillaceae bacterium
GCAATGTTACAATTTCGTGCGCGAATGCGGGCGTGCTCTCTTGAGATCCGCTCCAGCACAGGAGCGGCCCGCGCCTTTTCGGGGGTCGCGGGGCCTGCCGCTCTGTCGGATGCGGGCCGCCGCGCGGCGAACGGATGGTCCGCCCTTTCTCGACCGCAAAAACGAAAAGGCGGCGAAAACATCGCCGCCTTTTCGTCATTATTTGCGTAGACTTGGTTAATTGAGCCCCATCCGCCGGAATGTCTGACCTTCGACATCACAGACGAATTTCGAAACCGTCCATTATTTGGGGCCTAGCCCCTCGTTCAGGCGTCAGGACTGTGGTCTCCGGATTTCATCCGGATCCAGCACGGTCATTTCGCCAAACTAACGCCGCCGCCGCGCCCGTCCCTGGGTGCCAAGTCCGATGGACTTCGCCAATTCGGACCGTTGCTTAGCGTAGTTCGGGGCGACCATAGGATAGTCGGCGGCCAAACCCCAACGATCACGGTATTCTTCCGGAGACATATCATAGGCTGTCTTCAAGTGTCGCTTCAGCATCTTGAGCTTCTTGCCGTCTTCAAGACAGATCAGGTAATCCGGAGTGATGGATTTCTTGATCGGGACCACCGGCTCAGGCCGAATCTCTTCCGGTTCTATGACATCACCCAATTTCATCAGGGTTTGATAGACTTCCTCGATCAAACCCGGAATATCGGCGACAGCCATGGAGTTGTTCGAGACGTGCGCCGACACGATGTCAACGGTCGCCTGAACCATCTCATACTGATTTTTTGCTTCGTTCATCTTTTTAACCACGCAATAGTGATTTGAGTTATTTGCGTTTAGATGATTCTTTCCCAGTGTGCAATCAAATTCGTCAAAAAAAACCAAAGAACGAAAACAAAGATGATAAGAGTGGTTAGCTTAGACACATCATAGTTGGAGGAAAGGTTTCCCCTATTTGTTTAATTTTTCGAAACTTTCTGAAATATTCAAATGGATGAGTGTGTTTTGGTGATGCCCATTCGAATGGTCATGAACCAGGCATTGATTCCTGGAATACCTTTTGAAACCGTAAAAACTTAGAGTAATGAAATGCATAGGATCGACATTTCCGTTGTCGAACCAATTTTTACACATATTTATTTTTTGATTAATCGATTAGCACGCGCTCTAGAATAAAAGCATCAATAGCGGCCCCCCGCCCTGTTCGATAGTAGCCCGGTCTGTGTCCAACTTTTTGAAATCCGTGGGCTTCATATAGGGCACGAGCAGGGGCGTTATTCTCCGCGACTTCCAGAACCACCCGATTTGCGCCCAGACTTTTCGCATGGATTTCCCAGGCCTTCAGCAGAGCCCGTCCGAGTCTGCGGTTCTGTGCGTCGGGATGAACGCCGATCGAGCGCAGCTCGACTTCGTCGACTGCCACCTGCCCAAGGGCATAGCCGCAAAGGTCCGAACTTGAGTCCGCCAGATAGGCCACCTCAAGAACAGCCTTCGGCAGAGACATCTGAGCTTTGACGTCGGCAACCGACCACCGGTCCGGGAACAGGTGTCCCTGGAGCCGGGCCACCGCCGCCGCGTCGGACGGCATCCCTGGTCGGATGACGGGCTTCATTTCGGCCCTGTGGGCCTGGAACTGGCCGGTTTTGCGTCCGCCGGGCGCAAGTAAATCGGGCGCAGCGGGGACGGGCCGGAACCCGCATGGCGACGGTATCCCAGGGTAGCAAGAACGACCGGATCCGGGGCCTCGGTTCCCGCGACGGCGGTCGCGGGATGGCCGGTCGCGCGGAGATGATCCGCGAGGCGATCGGCCAAGTCGCCTGCAACCAGGATGTCGGCCCCGTGACTCGCATCATCCGGACCGCCGACCCAGGGGATCTCGACCCGATTGATCGGGATGACTGCCGGCGGTCGAGCCGTGCCGCCCAGGTGCCATTGGCCATAGGCGTCTCCGCGCCGGCTGTCGAGCGCCACCAACAGGGGGGTTGAGGGCTCTCCGACCCTGACGCCGGCCGCGATCGCCTCCAGGGATTGAACTGCCACCGTGGGCGCCCCGGTTGCGAGTGCGATGCCGCGCGCGGCCGACAGTCCGATTCGCACGCCGGTGAAGCTTCCGGGTCCGACGGTCGCCACGATCAGCCCGATTTCGGACCAGTCGACCTCCGCCGTGTCGCGCAGCCGGGACAGCAGCGGCATCAGGATCTCGGCATGCCCACGGTCCATCGGCAGCTTGGCGACGGCCAGTGCGGCCACGTCGTCCCCGTCGTTTCGCACGCGACACAGAGCTGCCGAGCAGGCGCCCGCCGCGCAATCTATCGCCAGAACAATGGTCATGCCGCTATGTCTCCGACCCGTCTCTCTATTTTCCGCTCGCAACCGTTTCTTTTAGACGCGCGCATCGCGTATTGTCTGAGGCGATGGAACATTTGTCGTCATCTTGGCCTTTGAAGCCCTCTTGGTCATCCTGTCCGCGTCTGTTGCGGCACTGGGCCGGATTGGCGTTGGGAGTGGTTGTCTTGGGCAGCGGTCTTTGGCCCTGCGGCGAGGTTCGGGGCCAAACCCGGCCACCGACAGCCGCCGATAACGGGGCTGTGGTGCTGATGTACCATCGGTTTGATCAGCCTGACCAGCCGCAGACCAATATCCGGATGGATCAGTTCGCCGAACATTTGGCCGAGTTGAAGAGCGGCGGATATACCGTCATGGCCTTGCCGGTGATTCTGGATCGGTTGCGCAACCGGGAACGCCTGCCGGATCGGACAGTGGCGATCACGGTCAATGATGCCACCGCCGACCTCTATAGGTTAGCCTGGCCAAAGTTCCGAGCGTCCGGTTTTCCCATCACCGTGTTCGTGGCCAGCGATTCTGTCGATCGCGGGGCGTCCGACATGATGACCTGGGATCAGGTGCGCGAGCTGGCAGCGGCCGGCGTGACGATCGGCAGTCAGACCGCGTCGGTGGCGCATTTGCCGGAGATCGAGATCGATCAGGTCAAACTTGAGATCGATCGGGCATCGAACCGGATTCAAGCTGAAACCGGGCGGCGTCCGACCCTGTTGGCCTATCCGTACGGTGAATTCGGCTCGGCAGTGCAGAAGGTGGTGGCGGAGCGCGGGTATGCCGCAGCGTTCGGTCAGCAGTCGGGCGTCATGAATCCGGCGAGCGACCGCTACGGTCTGCCGCGGTTCGCTCTGAACGAGACCTATGGCGGGATCGATCGGTTCCGACTGGTGGTGAACGCGCTGCCTCTGCCGGTGACGGACCGGGTTCCGGCTGATCTGATGGTCCAACAGAACCCACCTCCGTTCGGCTTCACCGTGGGTCCGGGAGTCGGGTCGACCGAGAATATAGATTGCTATGCCTCGGATGTCGGACGCACCCGGATCGAGCGGCTGGGCGATCGGGTCGAGGTGCGTCTGTCGGCGCCGTTCCCGCCGGGCCGGGCCCGGATCAACTGCACCATGCCTGGGCCGGACGATCGCTGGCGCTGGTACGGGGTGCAGTTCTTTATTCCGGGATAGTCCGGCCGATCGAGACCGGCGGGATCAGAAGTAAACGCCGTCGGCCTTCACTTCCCGAACTTCCGGAATGTAATGCCGCAGCATGTTCTCAATGCCCATTTTCAATGTGGCGGTCGAACTGGGGCACCCAGCGCAGGCGCCCTGCATCTTCAGGGTGACCACGCCCGCATCATACCCCTTGAAGGTGATGTCCCCGCCGTCCATCGCGACGGCCGGACGCACCCGGGTCTCCAGCAGCTCCTTGATCTGGCTGACGATCTCGGCATCTTCGGGAGCCACGTGCTCCTCTTCGCTGTCGTCGGATCCATCGGACAGGACGGGCCTGCCGGCGACGAAATGCTCCATGATCACACCCAGAACGCCGGGCTTCATCAGGGACCAGTCCTTGTCGTCGTGCTTGGACACGCTGACGAAATCGTAGCCCATGAACACTCCGGTAACCCCGTCTACGCCGAACAGCGCCTGAGCCAAAGGCGAACGGGCGGCTTCATCCTCCGACTTGAACTCGGCGGTGCCGCTCTCCATAACGGAGCGACCCGGCAGGAATTTGAGGGTTGCCGGATTTGGAGTTTCTTCCGTTTGAATGAACATGTCGCCTCTCTAGGACCTGAATTCGGACCATGCGCACGGTCGTTGAGCCGCCGTGGCATATGCCCCGATAGTTGGGGTCGCGCGTCGTGACGTCAAGCACCCGAGACACGGGCAGGCCGGGGTGGCCTCAAAACACCGACTCCACCCCCTATCTGAAATTTGATCGCGGGGCCCCCCGCAACGTCGAAGCGGGGCGCTGGGTTCAGGCGGTCGACGACCAGCTCCCGCCGACCGCCGAGCTGACCCCGGAGACCACGACGCCCAGCGTTTGGGTGCTTGGGGATGCGGCGAAATACACCTCGCGGCGCGCCATGATGCGGGATCTTGGACGACTTTTGGTTCTGCGCGGCTTTCCGTTGTCGCGGCTGACCTGCTTCGTCCGGACGCTGCACCCGCAGGCGAGCGGCACCTCGGTGGTGTGGTATCGCGACGGAGGCGATCCAACGATTCTGCGGGTTCTGCGCGGCATGGAGAGCACGACCGCATTCCTGCAAAGTCCGTTGCCGGTAATCTTCTCAGGAGCGATGGGCATCCGCCGCAGGCTGGATCGGCCGGATGAGCTGGACGATTTCCCGATCCTGCGGGATCTGCGCGAGGAGGGGGCGACCGACTATGTCGCGATGCCGCTGATCTTCTCCGACGGAATGATCAATTTCGTGACCTGGACCGCCGATCGACCGGGCGGGTTCACGACAGCGGAGTTGACCGAACTCTACGATCTGATGCCGGCGCTCTCCGCGCGGCTTGAGATCCTGGAGCAGCGGGATCTGACCCGTCAGCTGATGGAGATCTATCTCGGTAAGGAAACCGGGCATCGGGTGCTCGCGGGTGACATCATCCGGGGCGAGTCCCGCAGCATTCGGGCGGCGATCTGGGTCTCCGACCTGCGCGATTTCACCGGCCTGTCCGACCGGTTGCCGCGCGAAGAGATCATCGGTTTGCTGGATGCCTTTTTCGAACTGGCGGTTCAGGCGGTCGAGGAGCGCGGCGGCGAGGTTCTGAAGTTTCTCGGCGACGGCATGTTGGCGATTTTCCCGGCGGAAGACGAGGCGGATGTTCAGGCCTGCCGAAACGCGCTGGCGGCGGCGCGGGACACCACCATGATGGTGCGTGC
>CALAHL010000647.1 GCA_937891725.1 uncultured Rhodospirillaceae bacterium
TCTACTCGATCGAGGATCTGGCGCAGCTGATCTACGACCTCAAGCAGATCAACCCGGAGGCCCGGGTCTGCGTGAAACTGGTCGCCAGTTCCGGCATCGGGACGATCGCGGCCGGCGTGGCGAAGGCAAAGGCCGACACCATCCTGATTTCCGGCCATGGCGGCGGCACCGGCGCGAGCCCGCAAAGCTCGATCAAATACGCGGGCATCCCCTGGGAGATGGGCCTAAGCGAGGTCCATCAGGTGCTGACCCTCAACCGCTTGCGGCACCGGGTCACCCTGCGGACCGATGGCGGCATCAAGACCGGCCGTGACGTGGTGATCGCCGCTATGTTGGGCGCGGAGGAATACGGCCTCGGCACAGCCTCGCTGGTGGCGATGGGCTGCATCATGGTGCGTCAGTGCCATTCGAACACCTGTCCGGTCGGCGTCTGTACTCAGGACGAAAGCCTGCGGGCCAAGTTCGAGGGCACGCCGGAGAAGGTGGTCAATCTGTTCTCCTTCGTCGCCGAAGAAGTCCGGGAGATCCTGGCGTCACTGGGCGCGCGGTCGCTGACCGACGTGATCGGCCGGACCGACCTGCTGGCCCAGGTCAGCCGGGGGGATCCGTCACTCGATGATCTGGATCTGAATCCGATCCTGGTGCGCGCCGATTCCGGTGATCATCCGATGTACAACATGGTCGAGGGCCGGAACGAGGTTCCGGAGACCCTGGACGCGACCATGATCAAGGACGCTAAGCCCGCCTTCGAAAAGGGCGAGAAGCTCCAGTTGACTTACAACATCCAGAACACCCACCGGGCGATCGGCACCAAACTGTCCTCCATGCTGGTCCGACGCTATGGAATGGAAGGGCTGCAGCCGGGACACATCACCGTGCGTCTGCGCGGCTCGGCCGGCCAGAGCCTTGGCGCGTTCGCGGTGCAGGGCCTAAAGCTCGAAGTCTTCGGAGATGCCAACGATTATGTCGGCAAGGGTCTGTCGGGCGGCTTTATCTCGGTGCGTCCGATGGCGGCGGCCCAGTTCCTGCCGCATGAGAACACGATCATCGGCAACACGGTGCTCTACGGGGCGACGGCGGGCAAATTGTTCGCGGCCGGTCAGGCGGGCGAACGGTTCGCCGTCCGGAACTCGGGCGCGGAAGCGGTGGTCGAGGGCTGTGGATCGAACGGCTGCGAATACATGACCGGCGGAACCGTGGCGATCCTCGGGTCGGTCGGCGCGAATTTCGGCGCCGGGATGACCGGGGGCATGGCCTTCATCTACGATCCGGACGGGACCTTCGAAAAGCAGGTCAACCCCGACAGCCTTATCTGGCAGCCGGTTTCGACCGAGTACTGGGAGATGGTGCTAAAGCGGCTGATCACCGAGCACGTGCGCGAGACCCAGTCCCGGTTCGCCGAGCGTCTGTTGATCGACTGGGTGCGGGAACTGCCGAACTTCCAGCAGGTCGTGCCGAAAGAGATGGTGTCCCGCCTGCCCCAGCCGCTCAGCTTGGGCGAGGGCCGGCGTCGGGCATAGTCTACGATGGCACCGGCGGTTTGGGGGAGCGTCAGATCAACTCCCGGACCGCCGCCAGGACCGCTTCGACCCCTCCGCCCGGCGGGCCGAGATCCAACCGGGCCGCAACCGTGTTCGCGGTGTGAGCCATGGCGTGATCCTCGACAAGCCGGGTGACCGAGTCGCTGTAAATCTTCGGCTCAAAGGCATCATTCGGCAGCACCATGGCACACCCTGCCGCAGCTACTCCCCGTGCGGTCACCAGATGCTCAAGATTCCACGGCAGAATCAGCTGCGGTGTGCCTGCCAGAATGCAGGCGATTGCCGTCGACAGTCCGCCATGGTGAATCACCAGTCGGGCGTTCGGAATC